>CAZOXV010000057.1:0-6800 GCA_964583935.1 uncultured Methanosarcinales archaeon
TCTTGGCAAGCTTTTCCTCATTATCTTCAGAACGTTTAAGAGAGCCATCGAGTTTCTCCATCTCATCAGATGGAAGCATCTCCTTTCTGTCACCCATATTCTCCTGAATCACTATCAGGAGTTTCGGAAAGAGACTCTTTAGAAATATTCTCAATATCTATATTGTTCGCCTTAGTAAATGCCTTGAACTCTTCCTCAAGTACTTCATTAGGTGACTGCATGTATTTTACGGAAGGTTTGAGTTTAATCCTGTGCGAAAGAACTGAATCCATGGCCTCCTTAAAATCTCCTATAATCATCTTCTTTCTTGAATCAATAACCGCATTAGCCTGTGTTCGTTCAAAGACACCAATTGAAGCTCTCACAGATGGAAATTTTTCAAGCTTCTCAGAGTTTCTTAGACTACGCACATAAGCAGTGATAATATTTAACATCTTTGAATTCTCACGATTCTTCACATCAAGGAGATTATTTGATTTCTCACCAACTATCTTTTTTTCAACTTCAAGAGTCTCGGGGTATTCCATCTTTATCAAATCAAATCTATCAAGGAAAACCTCTGAGAGATTTTCTGTAGAGAAATCTTTAGGATTCATCGTTCCTATGAAAATAAAATCTGAATCAAAATCTATCTCATAACTTCCGATGGTTACTTTCCCTTCTTCAAGAACCTGTAACAAAGAATTTTGTAGTTTCTCAGAACAACGATTGACTTCATCGAAAAAAAGTATGCCTTTATTCGCCTTGAAAATTTTTCCCGGAGTAAATGCTTCAACACTCAAAGGACCATATTTCATTGCTTTCATAGGATCAATATCGCCTATTAAGTCCTCAGCAGTGAGGTCTGGAGAACCTTGAACACGAACAAACCTCTGAAGACCAGAAACTTTTGAAGTTTTACTTGGTTTGGAACTGCTCTTGGAACTTGGAATCTTTGACTCGCCACTGGCAAGACTCAGCTTAGAATCTTCAATATAATTTTCAGGGACTTCAACATCCGGAAGAAGCTTTGCAATATCTCTAACTATTGTTGTCTTGCCAACACCAGGAGGACCAACAATTATCATATGTCTACCTGAAATGAGAGCAGACTTCATCTGTTTTTTTACGGTCTCTTGTCCTAACACAGAAGGGGCTATATCCCCTTTTAAAAATATAGATTTTAAATCTTGCATATCCATCCCAGAATTTAGTTATCATCTTTTTATAAAAATATCCAAAAAGGTTTAAATAATTACAAAGAATACGCATTTATTTTCAATATAGAAAAAATAGACAGGAATAGTAACTGATAGATTAATAGCAAAAAGAATATAAAGCGATGAAGCTAAAAAATAACTTATGGATAAGCCAGATTTTCTTTTCGAAGTGTGTTTCGAAACATGTAACAAGGTTGGCGGCATATATACTGTTGTCTCATCTAAAGCCATGAAGATGGTTGAAAACTACGAAGGATATGTGATAATCGGTCCATACAATCAAGGAAAATCTGAGAAAGAATTTGTAGAGAAGAAAGTTCCTGATGAATTCAAAGAAATATTTAAGGAGTTAAAAGAAGAAGGAATTAGATGCCACTTTGGAGAATGGAAAATTGAAGGAAAACCAAACACAATTCTTATAGATTTTCAAGAATACAAAGGAGTTCTAGAGCACCTTAAGATGCGATATTGGGAAGAGTTCAAGATTGATAGCATGAATTCTGAGTGGGACTTTTTTGAGCCAATGCTTTGGTCAACTGCTGCGGGAAAATTAATAGAGAAATACAAAGAAAAGAATTCCACAAAGTCTGTGATAGGACATTTTCATGAATGGATTTCTGGGTTTGGATTGCTACTCTTAAAGCTTGCAAAGAGCCCTGTAAAAACAGTATTCACAACACACGCAACAATGCTTGGGAGAAGCATGTCAGGGAATGGGAAAAATCTTTATGCTTTGCTTGACAAGATTGAACCAGAAAAAGAGGCAAAAGAACATGGGGTTATGAATAAATTTTCAACAGAAAAAGCGTGTGCAGAGCAAGCAGATGTTTTCACAACAGTTTCAGAGATAACAGGAATAGAAGCAGAAAAGATATTAGGAAAGAAACCAGATTTGCTTCTTCTCAATGGATTAGATATAAGAGAGTTCCCTAAAACTGAAAAACTTCACAAAATAAGAGATAAGTCAAGAAAGAAACTTCTTGAATTTGCAGATTATTTTCTTGGAACAAGCCATTTGGAAGATAATAATGCTAAGATATTGTTCACTTCGGGAAGATACGAATTCAGAAATAAAGGAATTGATATTTTTGTTAAAGCATTAGAACAGTTGAATAAAGAAGATGACTGTGAAGATATTATCGCCTATTTCTTTGTTCCAAATGGATGGAAAAATGTATACGAAGAAATTAATGATTGGGAAAGAAAAAAGAAGCATGGAAAACAAAACGAAGACATTAAACTATGTACTCATGAGCTAGAAACTCCTGATACAGATTCTTTGATCAATGCACTAAAAGAATCAGGTCTAACAAATGAGAAAAGTTCCAAAGTAAAGTGTATAGTTGTGCCTATATATCTAGAGAAGAATGATGGCCTTTTTGGAATGCATTATTATGATATAACTTCTAGCTGTGACCTAAGCGTATTTGCAAGCTGGTATGAGCCGTGGGGCTATACACCACCTGAATCACTTGCAATTGGCGTGCCCACAATAACAACAGATCAAGCAGGCTTTGGCAGATTTGTGAACTCCCTTGGTGAATTAAACAATGCAGTCTGGGTAATAGAAAGGTATATGAAAGATGAATCGGACTCTATAGATGAACTAAAAGGAGCAATAAAAGAAATGCTCCATAGAGACACTCAACTAGAAGATTGCCGTAAAATATCCAGCAAGACAGATTGGAAAGAATTCATACAATTCTATGAAAAGACATACGATTTAGCAATAAAAAAATAAAAAAAATCATTCTTTTTTTTCGCCTTCTTCTTTTCCGGATTCTGATTCAGAAGATTCTCCTTTTTCACCTTCTGATTTCTCAGCATCCTCTTTTGAGACATCATATTTAGAAGAGTCTTTAAGGCTTTTATCAAGTTCCGTCTTTTTCTTTGTTATCTCTTCTTCAGCTTGCTTGAAGGCTTCTCTTATTTCTGCATCTGTAAAACCATCTTGCTTAAGTTTATTACGTACTGCTCCAACATCGGAATCAAGATCTTTCATCAACTTCATGAACTTATCTTCCTTGACAAGAGTTGTCTGTGCATCCATTTCTTCCTGTACACGGTTAAAGACTTCATTAATTTCCCCACGAGAATATCCCTCATTGAGAAGACGCTTTGATATTTCATCATCGTCTTTTCCTAGACCTTTCATAATCTTGACTATTTCAGCAATATGAACAAAATTCTTAACATCAACCTTCTTTTCCATAGGATGTTTTTTACTTTCATCCACGCTCGCTACACCAGATGAAGAAAGTAATTCTTGTGGTATCTTAGATTTTATGGACTCTGGCAAATAAGAAATTATCTTAGATTTATAACCCATCACTAGATAACCTGCAGCGCCCAGCACACCAAAGACAATTATAAAAACAAAAAATAGACCAAACACAGAGAAAGAACGCTCTCCATCAAGCTCAACCATAACAGTCACATACTCATTTCGGTCATATGCTGAAACTTTTATTATATTATCCCAAACGACTGATTCATTATCCTCAATGAAGTTAACTATTTTTATATCAACGCTATCAAGAGGGGCTATAGCAACTTGTGGATTGTCTATTATCATAAAAGGATCTTCTGTCTCAAACTCAGAATTAACTAGTATCTCCATGTCAACATTGTTTTGGATTGTAAAATAGACATCATCATTCGTGCTTGTCATGTTTATAGTTTTTGGGTATACTGAAAATGGGACAGACTCAAACTGAGTAGTCGAGAGTACGAAAGGAAAGGTCATATTCATTCCCTGACCAGAGCACTCAAAGTAACCTTCATAATCCTCCTGCTTATTTCTCACTTCACTCAAAACAAAATCAGTCTCTATGGCTTTTTGCTTATCAACACTGAATCTCCTTTTTGATGTAACGGTGGGATCCTCCCAAAAGAGTGCACAATCTAAAGCAACGTTACTTGATTTATCAACATCAAAAACGACTTGGCCTTTTCCGTTATAGACAGAAATTGTGTCTTTTTGTAGTGTTAAAGAAATCTCTGGAACTTGCTGAACAAGAACAGGAAATTTTCCAATCTCATAGCCCTCGTTAAGGACAGATATATAACCAAAAACAGACTCAGATGGGTTTTCTAAAATTTTTAGACGTATATCTTTATAGTAATCAGATGCTAAACTTCCTATTGTGTCAATCTCTATATACTCAGATATATTACCTGAAAGCTTGAACTCTAATGAATTAAAATCAAAACTGCTTGGGTTATAAAGCTCCACATCAATCTCATTTTTTCTCATAACTATTAGTCCATCACGCGGAAGTATGAATGGCTTTGCACTCCTACTAAACGCAAGAAAACTCAAGGCATCTTTTCTGACAGTATCCCAACCATCAACAGGACGATTTTGGGATATCCAGATACTTGAGTCTTTGATGTATTCAGTTAAACTACCATTATTCACTCTACTAAGAGCAATACTTGCCATAGCAGTAGGAAGGAGATTCTCATCAAACGACTCTGTTACATTCCCCCAACTACCATCATTATTCTGATTGAAAATAAGCCATCGCAAAACTTTAGCTTCCATGTCTGAAAGGTCATCAGTTTCAGAATCATCATCTACACCAAAACCTTTATACAAAAACCACGCAGTATCAAAGAATGGCTCTGAAGTGTCAAAATAAAAGCCCACATCGTCTTCTGAGAGAGCACCTCTAAGCCAATCCATAGCAAGGTTTGTTCTGACAGAATCTATAGGTGTGGTTACACCATATCCAGTAGTTCTCACATCACAATGATTCCAGGGAGTCTTGTCATGCCAACATGCCCCTGGTATTCTGTAAGAGACATTGCCCGTTGTTGAGTTGAATAAAACTTCATCACGATTATTTTTTATCATTATAGGAAGAGCGTTAGGTGTACACATGACATCAAAAACCTCGTCGTGTTTTGGTGTAAAGTTTATCTCATACGTTACATCAAAAAGAGCTTGTAATGTCATATCTAATTCATCACCATATTTAATCAAGCAGGAAGAATAATCAGCACTTACTGAACCCTCAGTCCAATCTACACCTGTGATAAGTGCTTTCCAATTCTCATCAGTAGAATCATCTTCAGTGGGATTACGTAAATTGAATAGATTTTGTTGCAATGAAAGCCAAACAGATGCATCATGAACAATACGTAACAAATCAACACGACTGGTGAGATTTGCTTCATTAAGCATAGCAAGAACCTCGGCAGTAATTTTTGTATTGCATTCCTCTTTTGGCCAACATTTACTGCTTTCATCCCTATTATTTTTAAGCCACCTAAGACCAGATTCTATTTGGGTAGCATATGTGTTGGTCTGAAACTCATCATTACTAAACTCAGAAAGAGCCCATATAACCCAAGCAGTGCTCACGGGATCGCCCCACCCACCATCCGCACTCTGAGTGTCTAGAAGGATATATGGTATAGACTCTATGTCTGTAATCACGATTTCTTCTTGCCACCTGAGGATCTCATCGTTCTGCTGATACTCCGCCATAACAACCAGCTCAGTACATGAAGTTTCACTCATGTTATAGGAAGAAATATGACAGCCATTAGTCCAAGGATATGTCTCCAAAGGAACAACCTCTGCGGGATTGTCTTTGCAATATACAGAATTAAAGACTTTTGAGGCTCTCTCTATACAGGAGAAAAATACAACATGCTCGCCAGTAACATATTCGGGTCTAAAATCAACAGTTTCTTTTTCGGAAGAAGTAGGACGTACAAAATATATTCCATCAGGAACTCGAGAAATATCGTCATCAGCCGGGTCATCAGCCGAGTCATCAGCAAAAGATAAGGGAAGAACTAACAAAAATAACATACAAACTAACAAAATATTCCTCCCTCTCACGACCACTCACATCAAACAAACATAAAAAAAGGTAATTTATTTTATACAGGGATAGAACTTTAAAAAAGTTACTGAAAAGTACTAGGAGAAAAAACAAAAGGAGTTAATAAAAAATAAAAAGATTTATTATAAAAAAGACCACAAATAGGATATAGAGATACAAACAGCATAAAAGAGAGATTTACATGTTTAAAAAGAGAACTATAGTGATATTGAGTGCATTTCTCGTTATACTTGGCCTTTTTTTAACCCTTTTTCTTGTTATCACGGACATTGCAAGCATGAGGCGTGGTGTCGATGTTGATCTATCTTCACCAGAAAGTATGGTTGAATCACTTCAGACTGCCATTAACAGAGAAAGCTTCATCATGCTGGACAAGATATTTGATGAGAATCATTACACAAGTGTCTTTGGAGAAATGCTTTTTGGAAAAGATATAGAAGTCAGTTATGGGTTTTCAGAACATGATAAGATAAATAGAAAAAAAGTTCTTACAACAAAAGATTTAGATAAAATTAAGAAAGGAGAATTAAAGTATATCTCAGATAATGCAGCAATAGGATTCCTTGTTTTCCAAGAGAGATTTGGGCAGGAAACCGAGATGCTCACAAGCATAGCGTTTCTAACACAAAAGAAGTCTGATGGATGGAAAATTACAAAGATGTATGATTTTATATACTCAAAGTCCGACTTCTTTGAAGTTGAAGATTTCAAACTTCATCACATAGACAACTCATTTGCAATT
>CAZOXV010000058.1:0-6607 GCA_964583935.1 uncultured Methanosarcinales archaeon
CTCGACATCTGTGCCCTCGATAATAGACTCTGAGGCTATCAAAACTCCTCTGTTGTCAAGACCGTCATGCGTCATAGCAGATATAACTGCGTTTGTGTCACCACAATGAGAAAGCTCATTGTTTGTTACAATCAAAGAAATTGTGCTTCGTGGACTTATCTTATTAATTTTGTATTGGACAAGACTACCTGGTCCCGGATCAATATGAAACTGACTATTATTGTATCTTAGCAAGAAACCGCCAGATGCTCTTAGCTGTTTATTCACAGAACTTACATCGCCTGCACTTCCAAAGAAAATAATGCTGTTCTCTTCCATGCTCCCCCAATAACAGGATAAGCACTGAGAATTTTTAAATATTTGGATAATGAAGGACTCAATAGTGATAACAAATCAGAAACCAATTCATGCTTTTTTTGCAAGAAGAACAACGTATGATTCCTTCTGTTCGTCTTTAATGAAATATCCATCCAAATGCTTTATTATTTCTCTAGAAAATTCAACAACTTCATTGTGAGCAGGCATGTTATCTTTCATCAGTCTTTCGCGTGAAGAACCTACATGCATATAGGCTTTTACCTCTACATATGTAGGGTTAGCTCTTCTGATAAGTTCTGCATACTTTTCTGGGTCTATCATATTAATGCCTTTGATTAAAGTTATGCGCAAAGCAGTATTTTGATGTTTAGTAGCTAAGAAATCTAGTGTGCTCATCAACTTATTCCAGCCATTGCTAACAACAGTCCTGTCAACTTTCTTGAACAACTCTTCATTAGGAGCATCCAAAGATATGTAGAGTTGGGTTGGTGGCTCAAGATCTTTTATAATGTCAGGCTCAAGTCCATTAGAAACCACAAAAACACTATTACCTTTTTCTTTCAATAGGCGTATGAGCTCGTTCAAATGCGGGTATAATGTGGGTTCTCCTGTAAGAGATATTGCAAATTGATTGGGATTTTGTGCCTCTCTAAACTTCGTCATATTTACTTTATCGTTCCCTCCAAAACCAGTTAAGAGTTTTCTATGTTGCTTTATTGACTCTTCGATTATATGCTCTGGCTCATCTATCTTCTGTATAGTTTCAGATATCTTTACTTCTCCTGTACCCTCGTTAAGATCCATATCACGCCAGCAAAAAATACATTTGTTCTGGCAAAAGCCAACAGTCGGAGCAATCTGACAGCATCTGTGACTAGAGATTCCATAGAATTTTTCTTTATAACAAACACCATCATCCTTGAGAGAACGCTTAGTCCAGTTGCAAATTTTTACAGCAGAATGCTCACCACTAAAACCATACTGCTGTTTCACCAGTCTCGCTTTCAATTCTCGGGATACCATTTTGAGAAAGACTCGAGAACTTTTAATAAAGATTTTGTTTGGAGAAGTAATTAATCTAGATTAATAGATGTGGCAGATATGTAAAGATCGGTTATTCTAAAATCATCTGTAGCAGTTGTCACATTATAAGTGATATTAAAGAATTCTCCAGGTGTTATTAAGGAGGTCCAGGTATAAGCTTCACCATCATAAGCTCCCGAGACGGTAATGCTTTGGTCTGGTAAGATTTCAAACGATGGCAGAAATGAATTACTCACAAAATCAGTAACATCCAACCTTGCCGTTATATTCAGCATATTCTGTGCAGAGAGTATAATTTTATATAGACTATTTTCCCCGTCAACTCGTGTTATTATTTTATCAACAGAAGCATTTACAATAGGATACAGATACAGCCAACTCGTATTAGACGCATCCTCGTAATCACTGTAGTTACAATAAACAGTATAAGTAGTATTATATGGTTCTGAAAATTTTCTTGAATAGAGAAAGAGTTCTAGAGAAGAATTATAAGTCATTGTTTCATTGCTCCCATCAAACTCAATAAGACATTCCGAATCAGTTAAGATATCGCCATCTGAACTAAAATTAGCATAAAAAGTGACTTCATCAAATATTGAATAGTTAGCACTGATATCATAGTCTGAATAAACATCTAAGAGAGACTCATTAGATACCTCATAAAAAGTGAAGTTTGAAGAATTAAACGCGGAGTTACCCATAGTATCATTACACATAACGTTCCATTCATACTCTCCAATTTCAAGAGACAACGGAGTAAATGACTTGCTTTCACCAGAAGTAACATTAGAAACAGTCTGGTTTTTCTCCCAATGTCCTGTAAAATTCCCCCACAACTCGCAATACTCAATACCATCAGAATCATAAGCAGTAAACGCCATCTCAGCATCGCCAGGTATATCTCCCATATTATCTGGTTTATCTAATAATACGACAGGATTTGAATCCTCATGTATAAATGTTACAGTAAGTACGGCAAAATTATCATCCGGTGAAGAGAAACCATGAAAACTTCTATACTCATCCTCTTCATCACCTAAGAACATGAAGGAAATATAATTACCAGCATCCCAATCTTCCATATTAACCAGATTTTGTACCAGAAGCGAAATGTTGGGTGTTGTATAGACACTCTCCGTTTCCCAGTTTGAATTAATTGACCATGAAATGTTATTACTAAAGTAATCCCTTTCAGATAGATTTCCTAGACCGGAACTATAAGCCAAAGGGGTAGTATCATTCTCTGCCAAGATATAAGCGTTCATGTTTCCTGAAGTTCCATTTTGCCCAGATACAATTGTTATGTAGGCATCAGTTATTGTTGCATTCCTAGGTACATCTGCAGAGAATTGAAGTCCCGCCATATATTTCTCGTCAAGAGCACTATTCCCTCCAAAGAAGAGGTACTGAGAATCTTCATCGTAATAATCAAGTACAGTGTTATTATTAATGCTCATTGCGTCCCTATCATTAGAGACAATGCTAAAAGTAGGATCAAAGATTATCGTTTCATATTTCAAGAATTCATCATATGGAATTCCTGAGAATAAGGAGTATGTATTATCCGTAGAATTCTCTTTTGTCACAATCCTGTACATATGTTTCCTATCATGGGAAGCAGGTTCATAATAATAATCTCTCTTGATATAGACACCCGTGTCTAGATAATCTTCATACCTCAAGTAAATATCTTCAGTTCCTGTTTGCGAATCGATAATTACATCACCAGTGTCTAACGAGGACTTCATCATAACATAAGTTGTATTGGGATTCATTCCAAAATCTTCAGGTGAACTAGAAAGAATATTTGTAGACACCAAAACTTCTTGTTTCAATTCATGGCTTTTATACGTAAATATAATTTCACCATTGCCACCAAAAATATCATCATATATTACTTTGTTACCTTGAGAATAATATGCGGAGTCGGGATTGGGGTGAACAAAATACACATAAAAGTCATTGGCAATATCATAAAGCACAAGACCTTCGAAAGAAAAACTCATGTTTAATCCATCTTTTGAATATTTGAAAGGATAGGTGTTTGAAAGGGACTCAAGCTCCGTTCTAAAAAGCCCTTTATCAGACACATATGAAAGAGAAGACAGGTTCTTATTCTCTATCTTTGGAGTAAACCTACCATCGATACTCTTCCATTTTTCATCTAGGAAATTCATGGGAACAGGATAACTCATAGACATTCTTGACCTGTTGTCTCTGAGATGAGAAACAGTATTTGCTGAGATAGAACGAACATCTTTTCGTGGTGGTCGAACAAAAATATCAGATACAATATAATCCTCGCCACAGAACACTTTATACTGATGTTTCCCTGCAGACATTTCCTTACTGAAGAAATATATATCTTTATGCAGGACAGGAGTCATCTGATATGTTACATTATCTATTACAATACCGCAATAAGAAGTATCAAAATCCATAACTGAAATATCTGGATTAATAAATGAGATATAGAAACTTGTTTCCGAACCTTCTGACCCAACAACTATATCATCAACTTGAAAAAAAGCCTCATCGTCCAAAAGTTCAACCAAATAACTTGTATCTCGTATTTCATCAACAGAGAAAGTGATAGACTCAACAAAATCTGAGGTTTCATAATAAGAGTATTCAACACCCGAAATTGTCTCTTTGTCATCTGCATCAACTTCAGATACAACAACTTTCTCTTTTGGAACTTTTATTAGATTCTCGAGATTTAATTTTATATCTACATCAGTATAATTCTGATGCTTATCAAAAGATAACAACATCCTATCTTCTGAAATTATATCTAACGTATAAGGTATTTTTTCGGTATCATAGTAGTGAAGTCTAATGTCTGAAAAATTCTTATACTCGTTCCGTGACAAGTAGTTAGCAAGGTTGAGACGCTCAAGATCTTCTGAGAAATAATCTTTTATTGAAACATTATCCCTGCTCTTAGAGATAACAAGCCACCTAACCGGGGCATTAAGTTCTGCAGGCAACTGAATGCTCTTGTAACTCTCATTACTACGCACAAAGCTATCAAGCAACTCAACCTCAACCACGGATTGTATATCTCTCTCCAAATTAACCTCTGAGAATCGTGATGATTCGGTGGTATTAGCGGTACTGTCTAAAACAGAATAGTTGTAAATTTCTGAATATATACCATCATCGCCAATATAAGTTATATTCAAAATGTGTTCTCCTGGATTTAGTGAAATAAAATTGAAAATGTATCCATCAGTTACACTCTGAGGTCTTATCTTATAACTAATATCGCTTGAATCGGTTATCTCTACAAATAGATCGCCGTCTTCTACAAGAGCTCCATCGAGCAAAGGAACAACAAAGAAGTTTTGCATTTCTTCAACAGAATAAGAGTCAGAATAAGATATATTAAAATAAACTTCAGAATCATCAAACACAACACTGAAAGTTTTATTTTTTGAAAATTCTTCTCCGCCATAAAAGCCAGAGAAGACAATATCGTAGTCGCCAAATATTATGTTTTGCCTGAGATCACATTGAAACATACAATCTGAAACACAGGAAATATCACATTCAACTGGTGTGTCTGGTTTGGGAAAAATAGTAGTTGTCAGGTTTGTCCAATGCGACAGAGATGGCAGATTGATATTACCCGTAATATTGAGAGCACCTCTGTTATGCCTTATTATATCATCCATATCTATTGTAACATTAACATCTTCAGAGGTAACATAAAATTGACCTTTATATGTTCGATAATCTGTTCCTGAAACAAGCGATATCTCATACATATATTCCCCTACGATTTCCGGGGTTAAGTTAAGAGATAAATTTCCTTCATCTTCTCTGAAATTATATACAGAGACCTGTTCATCTGGAGCTGTTATTTTAAATGAAGACTGAAAATTTTCAAGAAACGGTTTGCTAGGAACATGAAGATTAAAAGTTTGCAGACTGCCAAGAGGTACCTCGTGAATATAAGATATATCGGCAGTAAGCTGTTCTTCATCTTTAAGAACCAAGTCAAAAGATTTATTCATAGAATAATCTGTTCCATTTGATTTTATATTAATCTCAACATAGTATTCAGAAATTTCAATAACATTAGATGATAACTCACAATAAAACATTCTTGATTTATTAAAATCAAAAGAACAATCTGTTTTACGACCAGTACGCTTCGAATATATATCCAGTTCCACCGTTCCAGAATCATATCTCTTATCCTCTAATGAAAAATTTCCAATTATTAGTACAGGACCATATTCATATTCATATTTCTCTGAGAGACTTATCTCAAATGGCTCACTATCTTCTTCATAAACTACAACATCAGTAGCATTATCTGTTGTTACATTCTCGTCTTGAACAGAATCACTTTCATCTAAGTTGGATTCAGTTGAATTTGCTAAGCCTAATTTTGTCTCATCTACTTTTTCAAGATAAGTCAAAAAATCTTTTTTTGTCATAACCGTAAAGTTTTCTTCAATATCATAATGATC
This sequence comes from uncultured Methanosarcinales archaeon, assembly GCA_964583935.1. Lineage (GTDB taxonomy): Archaea > Nanobdellota > Nanobdellia > Woesearchaeales > CAZJJJ01 > CAZJJJ01. The sequence continues at coordinate 5,844 of CAZOXV010000058.1, forward strand.
AGTTCCAATTTGAAATCTCATCTGAAACATATAATCGCCTTTTTCCTCGGGGGAAAACAGATATTCAAAAGTACTATTCCTTGAATCAATATCTTTATTGAATACTCTCGTTGAAGAAATAGGAGTTCTATTTTTGAACAATGTAACATTCGCAAAAGAAGAAATCGAATGTACCTTTATTTCGTCTATTGTAAGGTTAGAGACATAGTTGTATTCTTCTCCTTCGACTAACACAGACGGTATTCTAGGAGATTCTACAACCTCAACATTAAACGAAAATACAGATTTGGATGCCAAAATAAGTATGAATAACAAAATCAACAATACAGTTCCAAATAATTTCCTGTTGTTCATAGTTCATACCCGAATGAATTTTTGGAAAGTTTTCCTTTGTATTGCTCTGCAACCTGTGCAATCCTTTGGTAGCTTAGACCGGTTTGATGAGATATAGAAATGAAAGATATGTTTTTCAAAAGAGCATGATATATATGTATTACACGTATGTCTTGTGGCGTCAGTTTTTCACCCATGTGTTTTAAAGATAGAGAAGAAATAATTTGCTGAACTCTTTTAGGAGAGATCTGCTGAGATTGACGTGAATAAAACAAAAACTCCCTTTTTGAAATTTTGATAAACTGCTTAATCCTTAGAGAAAGATGTTTTGGAATTCTAGAGGACCTATTACTAAATTTGATAGTGTCTTTTTGTAGATCAAAATCAGAACATCTTATAGATATCAATTCAGACTCACAGCAACCAGAGTA
>CAZOXV010000059.1:0-6549 GCA_964583935.1 uncultured Methanosarcinales archaeon
ATGTTCCTCATATAGATTTATAGGTTCTATTCTTTAATAGGTATATTCTTTACCAAAGTTGTTCTGAATTCTATGCATAAATCGCAAGATATAAAAATGACAACAGGATATGATTGCCCATGGCCGTAGATGATGCATTGAAAGGTTCTGTTGATTTTTTCCAAAGTACCTTTAATCAAGTTATGATAAACATACTGGTCGCTTTGTTAATATTTCTTATAGGTTTTATACTTGGAAGGCTTCTTGGTAGAATTCTTAAGAAGGTCTTGCGTCACATGAACCTTGACTACTTTTTGAGAAAAACTCTTGGAATAAAGATTTCAATTGAAGACATCCTCTCGGGGTTTGTTTCTTATTTTGTCTATGTTATATCTTTTATAATGGCCCTTGGTCAATTAGGTTTGTCCACTGCAATTCTCCAGATGGTCATAGGTGGTGTTATTGTTATAGTTGTTATTTCAATTATATTGAGCATCAAAGATTTTCTACCTAACATTGTCGCAGGCCTTGTTCTAAGAGAGAAGGGTTTTATTGCTGAAGGAGATGTTGTTAGTATAAAAGACATTGAGGGAAAGATTGTAGAGCTTGGAATAATAGAGACTGTGGTGCAAAATAAACATGGTGATAGAATCTTTATACCTAATATTGTCTTCACAAAAAATGAAGTCATAAATTATAAGCCTAAATTAAAAAAACGTCAGAGTAAAAAGTAGGAAACCATTTACAAATATTTTTATATGTTCTCTCCGTTTTTATTCCTATGGTTGACGACCGTATTGTTGATTATATACGTACCACTTTAGCATCTGGTTATTCTTCTGAACAGATACGTCAGATTCTGATTCAAGCAGGGAATCCTGAGCAGCTTGTTGATGAAGCTTTCTCTGCGTTTCAAGCGCAGCAAAATAAGATGGCTCAAACTCAAACTCAGCCTTCTTCTTTAACAGTTCAACAAAACGATTCTAATGGTAACAGTCAGAGCCAAAATCCAGTTCAATCTAATGAAGCAAATCAAACCTCAGAGAGTACGTCTGAGCAAAATCATGAGGCTGGTGCCCAGAGTCACCAACCGTCTCAATCTTCACAACCACCGTCTTCATCGGATAAATCAACAACTCAATCAAACTCTCCACCAACCAAATCAAAAGATTTCCTAACATTAATATCATCTTTTTTTGGAGTGAAACACTTCAATCCCGTTTACATAACGATTGTGCTTGTGCTTTTTTTGTTTATTGTTCCTTTATCTCTTTTTATATTAATACCAGAATCAGGTGGTCCCGATACAAAGGCAGAAGGTAGTAGGGTTGATCCAATTTTACAAGATAATTTTGATGATGACCCTGTTACTTCTGAACCCGATACTTCACAACAGGTCGAGGACGAGGTCTCTGAAGAGCGAACTACAATTCCAACATCTTCTAAGGGGAGATGCCGGATTTTTGCAAATGAATTAGCATTGCAAGTGGCACAAGGTGCTGCAAGAGGGCTTTTTGTTTCTGGTTATGCTAGCGAAAATGAGATAAATAAGATAACTTGGGAGATTGGTGATGAAAATGTCGCATCCATAATGCCAAAGTATGGAACATATACTGCAGTCACAGGTAAAAGTCCAGGCTCTACGAATATTGTTGTCACAGATACTGCGGTAGGACCCGAGTGCACTTATACAATTGCAGTAACGGTTGAGTAATTGTCTTTTCATTCTAATTTTATTTTCTAATGATTTTAGCTTCGAAAAACAGTAGATTTATATGTGACCTCTTTTTCATTCCAACTATGGATTTTCAGACCATATCAGCTATCGTGTTTATTGCTGCTCTAACTATATTGTTAATCATTAAGAGAAAGAAACTTGACATACAAAAAATTATTTTTCCATTACTCTACATAATTCTCTACAGATCAAAATTTGGTCTTAAATTCATGAAATCTTTTCCAGAAAAATATCCACGTTTAGTGAAATTTTTTGCGAGTGCTGGTGTAATTATAGGTTTTATAGGGATGGTGTTTATATCCGCACAGTTGATATATCTGTTCCAGCAGATGCTTGTTCAACCCGATACTCCTTCGGGTGTGGCCCCTGTTTTACCAATACCAGTTAAAGGTGCAGTCTATGTTCCTTTCTTTTTTTGGATTCTCTCTATATTTGTTATTGCGACTGTCCATGAGTTTGCGCATGGTGTTGTTTCTAATCTTTACAAAGTTCCTGTTAAGACTTCAGGATTTGCTATCTTTGGTCTTGTTTTACCTATTATACCTGCTGCTTTTGTTGAACCTGATGAGAGAAAACTTCAGAGGAAACCAGGTTGGGAGCAGCTTTCCGTTTTTGCGGCAGGACCTTTCGCTAATATAGTTCTCGGGTTCATTGTTCTTGGTCTTATGTTGGCAGTAATGAATCCACTTTCTGCTATTGCATTTGTTAATGATGGTGTTACTGTAGATCAAGTTTTCAATGGCTCTGCAGCCGAAGAGGCTGGTATCTCAGAGGATGAGATTATAATGTATGTCGATGGTGATGAGGTTCTTACAGTTGATGAATTTACCGAGTCTCTGTCTGATAAGAGTCCAGGTGAAACTATTTCCATAAGCACTCAATCTGGAGAATATGATGCTGTTCTTAATCCTAGAGATGATGATTCAGAACGTGGTTTTTTGGGAGTTAGTGTAACTCAATATGTCTCAGAGAATCCTGGTTTCGTTGAAAAATATGGTTTGCTAGCGCTAAACCTGATTAAATGGTTTTCTGAATTATTTTTCTGGCTTTTCCTTCTCAACATTGGTATTGGACTATTCAATCTTCTCCCTCTTGGAATTGTTGATGGTGGTAGGATGCTTCAGATTGCGCTACTGGGTGTTTTTAAGAATAAGAAAAAGGGTGCTGAGAAGGTTTGGAAGATGGTTAGTCTTTTCTTCCTATTTATTGTTCTCTTTATGGTTATTAGTTCATTCTTTTAGGTATGATACACCAACAACTTATTATACGACTTTTGTTTTTCTCATAATGATTGTTGTGGTGGACTCTGAAAAATATGAATACCTTGTTCGTGGCCAACTCGGAATAATGGCTTGTAGATCAGGCAAACATTTTGCTGATAAAGTTGTCAAGCGTCTCCATGAGATAATTTGTGATAAAGCTGCACGTAGTAATCGTATAGCAGTATCTTCGACAGAGCAAGTGTTTGCTAATTCTGAGATTAAGACGGAGATTGATGAAAGCATACGAAATAGAGATATATACATATTCCAGGATGTCGAAAATAATGCCGATGGGATGAGTGTCAACGATAATTTCATGGCGTTAAAAACTGCAATTATCGCAGCCAAATCTTCCGATGCGAGATTTATTACTGCTGTTGTTCCAGTTTTTCCCTACGCCCGACAGGATAAATCAAAGAGTAGAGAGGGTATCACTGCAAGCATGGTCTGTAGAGAGTTAGAGGAAGCAGGAGCCACAAGAGTTATAACGCTTGATATACACCAAGAAGCATCATATGGTTTTTTTAGAAAAGCAGTCCTTGAAAATTTAAGAGCTTCAAAAAAATTTATGGACTATATATATGAGAATATTCCTTTAGATAATCTTGTCATTGTCGCTCCTGATGCGGGCAGTGCTCAACGATCTAGTTTTTACGCAAGAAAGTTGAGAATCCCTTTTGCAATCTTGCACAAAGAGAGGGATTATAGTTCTGTCAATGTTGTTGATAAGATGACGCTAGTTGGCGATGTTAAAGGTAAAGATTGTTTTTTTATTGATGATATGATAGATACAGGAGGAACAACCTTAACAGCAATGAAAGCTGTTAAAGAGCAAGGTGCAAAAAATGTTTATTTTGCAACAAGTCTTCCATTGTTCAATGGGAAAGCTATTGAAAAGCTTGGAGATGCGTTTAGGGATGGAATCTTTACAAAAATTATTGGCACAAATGTAGTTTATCATGGAGAGTGGTTTGCGGGACAAAATCCCTGGTATGATGAAGTGAAAATAGAAAATTATTTTGCTAGAGTTATATACAATATTAACCAAGGAATTTCTATAAGTAAACTTCTAGAATGACATTCGCTTTATCATTGCTTTGTCATTCAACAACTGCTTTAATTCTTCTTATCCCTGCAGCAGAGCTTTCTTCTTTCTTTATCTTAAAGTGCCCAATATCTTTGGTGTTCTTGACGTGTGGTCCTCCACATAGCTCTTTAGAGAAATCATTTATTACATACACCGATACAACGTCGGGGTACTTGATTCCAAACTCTGCTTGCGCTCCTATTTTCATAGCTTCTTCTTTCGACATTTTTTTCATTTCTACAGGGAGTGCTTTTTCTATAATCTCGTTAACTTTATCCTCCACTTTTTTAATTTCTTCTGGAGTAAGTTTCCTGTCGAAATTAAAATCAAACCTTAGTCTTTCAGAAGTTATGTTTGAGCCTCTTTGTCTTATATCATGACTTATTACCCTTCTCAGTGCCTCGTTTAGCAAATGGGTTGCTGTATGCAGTCTTGTTACAACGTCTGAGTTGTCTGCGAGACCTCCCTTAAATTTCTGTTCAGCTCCTTGTCTTGATTTCTCTTGATGCTCTTTGAATAACTTATCAAATTCTTCAACATTTATCTTCTTCTCTTTTTCAGCTCCTAACTCTTGAATCATCTCTATTGGAAATCCAAAGCTTTGGTAAAGTAAGAAAGCATCTTTCCCAGTAATTTCATTTTTATTATCAATAATCCGGTTAAATTCTCTAAGGCCTTTATCTAATGTTCTCATGAATTTTGTTTCTTCTTTTTTTAACTCATCAATTATAAAGTCTCTTTTTTCTTCTAGAATCTGATAACTCACTGAATATTGTTTTATTATTACATCAGCAATTTCTGCAGTAGCATTCTGTTTTTCAAACCCAAGAAGTCTAAGATGTCTCAATACCCGTCTTATGAATCTTCTTAATATATAACCCTGGTCTACATTGCTCGGAGATACTCCTCTTTCGTCGCCTAATATGAAAACAGAGGCTCGCATATGGTCTGCAATAATTCTGATTGAATTGTTGATCTCTTTTGCGCCTGTCAATTCTTTTATTTTCAATATTATTTGATTAAAAGCGTCCGTCTCATAAACATTTTTCTTACCATTAAGTATCATAGTTACTCTTTCAACACCAAGACCAGTATCCACATTTTTTTGAGCGAGTGGTTCATATTTGCCCTCTTTTGTTTTATTGTATTGCATGAATACATCATTCCAGATCTCTACCCATCTCTTATCTTCTGGGTCAAACTCTTCTGGAGCAGGAAGATCGTTTGGAGTCCAATAAAACATCTCAGTATCTGGGCCACATGGTCCTGTCTCACCAGCTGGCCCCCACCAATTATCCTTTTTAGGAAGGAACGCAATCCTTTCTTTAGGTATACCTAATGATTTCCAGACTTCAAAGCTTTCTGTATCTTTTGGTGCATCTTTATCTCCTTCGAAACAGGTTATCGAAAGTCTTTCTGGAGAAAGTTTTAGAATTTTTGTAAGGAACTCATAGCTCATTGCAATGGCTTCTTTCTTAAAATAGTCACCAAGTGACCAATTTCCCAGCATCTCAAAAAAAGTGAGGTGTGATTCATCACCCACTTCATCAATATCTCCCGTTCTTATACATTTCTGAACATCAACAAGTCTTTTTCCTAGAGGGTGCTCTTGACCCATAAGATATGGAACTAAAGGGTGCATTCCCGCAGTTGTGAATAAAACAGTTGGATCATTTTCAGGAATTAGTGGTGCCGATTCTATTTTTGCATGTCCCTTCTCTATGAAGAATTTATGATACATCTCCTTTAGTTCTGTTGTTTTCATGGGGAAAGTAAATAAGTAATTATTTTTAAATACATTTCTTTTATATTTATTTTCTATATTGAAATAAATTAATTTAAACAAATTAGTGCACTAATCATGGAATTTTGTAGCTGCCAAATGCATTACTTCTTTGAAACACAATATCAAGTGTAATTCCCAGAAGAAGTATTTTAAGTCATATTTAAAAAAACAAAGTCGTTATTTTATACTATGAACAGAGATATTGACATTGTGCTTGTAGAGCCGGAGATTGCTGGTAATATAGGAGCTGTAGCCAGGGTTATGAAAAATTTTGGTTTCAATAGTTTAGTTCTTGTAAATCCTAAGTGCGATCCTAAATCAAGCGAAGCTGTATGTAGAGCAAAGAATGCCCAAGATGTGCTTGAGAATTTGAGGACTGTTGGTTCTATTGATGAGTTATCTTATAACCATAAGATTGGAACTACAGGAAAACTTGGAAGTGATTACAATATATCCAGAAGTCCTACAACACCGTCTGAGTTTGCTGAAGATATACCTTCTGGAAAGACTGGAATCTTCTTTGGTAGAGAGTCTCATGGCTTGACAAACGAAGAGATTGTAATGATGGATTTTCTTCTGACGATACCATCTAATCCTGAATATCCTATACTTAATCTTTCACACGCTGTTACTGTTGTTGTCTATGAGTTATCCAAGAAAAATTCACAACTGCGGGAAAAATTCAAGCCTCTTGAGG
>CAZOXV010000060.1:0-6475 GCA_964583935.1 uncultured Methanosarcinales archaeon
ATTTTTAATACACCTGTACAACATCAAATATATGCAACAGGTTATATCACATATAGATATGGATTGTTTTTTCTGTGCATGTGAGGAAAAAAAAGATCCTGCACTAAAAGGCAAACCAGTCATAGTAGGAAGCACTGGTGAAAGGGGTGTAGTAAGTGCTGCAAACTATGAGGCAAGAAAATACAAGGTTTTCTCAGCAACCCCTATTGGCATAGCGAGACAACTATGTCCTAAGGGCATATATCTTCCAGTAGATGGAGATTATTACAGAAAAGAAAGCAGAAAAATAATGAATACCCTTACTAGATATTCAGATTCTATAAGACAAGTATCTGTGGATGAAGCATATTTAGATTTAACATCTTACTCAAAGAAATTTGAATCACTTCAGAAGATGGCAGAAAGTATAAGGAAAACAATACTAACTGAAACAAAATTAAGCTGCTCAATCGGAGTTTCAGAATCTAGAATTGTTGCAAAGATTGCATCAGATTTTAGGAAACCAGGCGGCATAACAATCGTAGAAGACATGGCTTCATTTCTAAAAGATATGGACATAGGAAAGATACCTGGTATTGGAAAACGAACAGAAGAAATGTACATAGCGTCCGGCATAGAGAAAGTAGGCGATTTTCTAAATAAAAAGAACTCTTATTTATACGAAAAGTTCGGTAATCAAGGATTATTCTATAAAAGACTAGCGGAAGGTCTCGACAAAACTACAATAGAGAAACAACAAGGAAGAAAATCAGTAAGTAGAGAAACAACTTTAGGGAAAAATACGGCAAACGTTATTGCCATTGAAAAAGAGCTTGAAAAAATCTGTAAACAGGTATATGCCGATCTAAAAGATGGCTTTTTCAAGACAGTTTCAATAAAAATAAGATATCAAGATTTTACAACCTTGACGAGAGACAAGGCGTTGATGAGTTATGAGAACTCTCTTAAAACAATAAGAGACACTGCTTTTGAGCTTTTCAGAAAGAATATAACAAGCGTTCCTGTGCGATTGATAGGTGTAAAATTAGGAAACATTATAGAGAAAAATCAGAAAACATTAGAAAAATTTTGAAACATAAGATATCTACTCAAGTTCTTCAATTGCGTCTCCAAGACTTTTGAAATTTTCACCAAAAGATATCCAGTCATTTCTAGACATCGCATCAAGGACGTTTTGATAGTACTCAGAAACAGTTTGCAATACTTCTTCACCCACATAGCCAGGAACAACATCATCGGGGAATCCACTCTCTGCTTCTGCCCTATCAAAAAGTACCATCAAAGCGGTCTCAAGATTTTCCTCCATAACAACCCTATTTCCATCAGAAACAATAACCCTTCTGAGCTCGGGCAATTGACCCTGATCAGCTATAACGTACAAAGGTTCAACATAGAGGACAGCATCATTAATAGGTATGACGAGAAGATTACCACGTGTAACACGAGAACCTTGTTGATTCCAAAGAGTTAGTTGCTCAGAAATTCGTGGATTCTGATCAACTCGGGCCTCAATTTGTGATGGACCATAAACAACTCTATCCTTTGGGAATCTGTATAGTACAAGTTCACCGTAATTTTCACCGTCTGAACGTGCAGCAAACCAAGAGACCATATTATCTCGTCTCAGTGGTGTAAAAGGAAGCATCATGATAAACTCAGGTCCTCTTTTATCAGAGATATCAGTGATAACATAATAAGGCTCCATATTAACCTGTCTGCCAGTGCCATATATCTCTTTGGGTACTTCCCAAGCATCCTCTTTATTGTAAAACACAGTGGCATCATCCATCTGGTATGTTTTCAGGATAGATGATTGAGCCTTAAAAAGCCCCTCTGGATATCTAATATGATTCTTCAAACTTTCAGGCATTTCTTCCATATTCGAAAATGCGCCGTCAAAAACACCAGAGTAAGTGTTTATAATAGGATCATCAGGCTCAGACACGTAAAAAGTCATATCACCATTGTAAGCATCAATAACAACCTTAACAGAATTTCGTATATAATTGAAATCACCCGTTAATTCAGAATATGGGAATCTATCAGTGACAGTGTATGCATCTTGTATCCAAAAAAGCCTATCATCAGCTATTACAACATAAGGATCATTATCAAGCTTTAGAAATGGCATCACCCTATGAACTCTTTCTCTTATATTCCTGTAAAACATAATCCTGCTTTCAGGCGTAATATCAGAACTCAAAAGGATACGTATGTCACCGAACCTAAAAGCCATCAAAAGTTTTTTGAAGAAACTATCCAGTTGCACACCACCCGAACCAGTATAATGATAATATTGATTTTCATTGCCTGCAGGATAATCAAATTCCTCTGTAAGCGTGTTAACAAAAACATAATTATTATTTTTTTCTCCAAAATATATTCTTGGATTTTTAATTTCTAGGTTTTCATATTCTGATTGTGGAGGTATGTCTTGAACTATGTAGTCGGGAAGGCCTTCTTCAGTAACTTTATTGACAGGACTTACAACAGCACCAAAACCATGCGTATAGACAAGATGCATATTTACCCAAGTTTTGGCAGAATCAACAATTTTTTGCTGATCAATCTCTCTAGGGGCAATCATAACCTGCGTATACCGACCATCAAGATTATATCTGTCTATATCAATATCGGAAAGATCATAGTATAGACGCATTTCTTGTGTCTGGCGGTATGCTTCTATTGTAGGCCTGTAGTCTAAGATTCGGATATTATCTACAATTTCTCGGGAAGATTGGATATCTTCCCACATAAGTGCATCTGTCTGGAACTCTCTTTCTTTTATATTATCTATTCCATACGCAAACCTTGTAAAATTGATATTATTCTCTATATATGGCCGCTCAAGACTAAGCTCGTTAGGATCAACCACAAAAGATTGTACAAGTGAAGGTAAGATGCCTTGCCCTATGAAAGCAAAAACAAAGTAGAGACCAATCACATAAAATATAATGTGCCGCTTTCTAATTTTTGGTTTCTTCGACAAAGAAAAGATGTACACATAAAGCACAACGGCCATAAGTGCTGCAAAAACCATGAGAAGCTGAAAAACAGGAAGAAATACATTAACATCAGTGTAACCCGCACCGACAACAATACCATCTCTGAGAAACATAATTGAATATCGCGCAAGATAATAGCGTAAAGCCATCAAAACAAAACCAATAGATACCAAAACAAAGAGATGATTTGTAGCTGCCCGTTTAATCTTGGGCATCTTCTCAAGTGTATTAACATTTTTCATGCCTGTATGCGGATCAACAGAGGAAGTAAACAACTGTGTTAAATATTTTTGAAGATAAAATATTGAAACAAATATTAAAACAAGGGTGAGAGCACCAAAAGCATAGTTTAAAAGAACATTGAAAAAAGGCAAGGAGAAAACATAGAACGAAGCATCCATGCCCAATATTGGGTCCACAAGACCAAACTCAACTTGATTAATAAATTTTAGAACAACTTCCCAGTTTGCAGAAAAGGACATCCCAAAAATAAGTGAAACAATAAAGATAACTAAAAGACTAGCTCCCACAGTAATTTTTCCTTTATCCTGAACCCTAGTCGCAATGAAATAATTTAAAGACGCAAAAAGGAAGAAGAACAATAATGCCGCAAAAAAGAGCATTATTCTTGAAGATACTATGGTTAGAAACACAGAAGAGAAACCATAATTCTCAAACCACAGCAAGTCAGTATACATGGTTGATAGAGCGCCAAGTGAGACAAAGAATACTGCAACCAATATCAACAATAAACTGCCAAACCTCCCCATAAAGAAATGGGAGACAACACTCTTTAAATATTTTGGGATACAATAGAAAGTTAGGAATCAAAAACTAAGCATGTTTTTTCTCAGACACATAATTCGCAAGCATATTTTTAATATCATGCTCAATAGCAGAAATTTCTTTTCTATACACACTAGTATCTGACTTATGGAAGAAGAATCCACCATCACAGTCTTCTCGCTTTTGTAAAACTTTATCTCCTTCTTGGATTACAACCCGTATCACCCTGTGCTTAATATCATTATCAGGTCTTATGAGAATAGTTATCTCTTCGTTTGCAATTGTATTATCTGCGCTTATCTTAAAAAAAATTGTACATCTCTCTGTATTGGGTGCATACGGTATGAACTCTATTGACTTTTTCCAATGAGAAGAATCCTTCAAAATCCCAGAATCTTTTATTATCTTTGAAACAACTTTTCTTAGTTGTTTCTGATTTTTTTTATCGCTCAATTCATCAATAAGCAAAATCCTTTCAGTAACCATTTAAATAAAACAAAACAATTTAGAATTAAATAATTTGTGGAATTGTCTAACAGTAAAATGAGAAACAACAAAAAAGAGAAGGATGAAGAAAAAAGAATTTTAGAAGATCTACAAGAACTTCAACGTTTGGAAAATGATGATTATGAAGAAAACCAGAAAAGTCTTGAAAGAAAAGAAAAAACAAAGAAAATAGCAGTCATCAGCGCTGCAATAATAATTTCTCTGCTCGTACTATCATATGTCTTTCTAAGATATCCAACATATCAAGTAATACTGGGTCAAATAGAATCAGGGTCCGTAAAAGAAAACATACTAAAGACAAGCAAAATAACTGTAATCTTTGAAGAAAAAACATTGCAAGAATCGGTAAATGCCTGGCGTAATAATCCTGATATGGAAACAACATTATGTCTAAGGGGATCTAGAAAAAACGAGACGTTTATCGTTGATAATACATACCAACCAACAATATTTAGCCAGGGGTACTTCCACGTCTCGCATGAGCCTTGCGATGAAGATACAGTACTTATGTTTCACACTCATCCTTACAAGAGATGTATAGCATCTGAAACAGACATAAGAACTCTAAGAAACGCTCAAGAAAGAAACCAAGAAATTGCAATGATTATAATGTGTGAAGAAAGTAGATTCAGTGTCTACAGATAAATATAGTGAAAAAATAGATAGGGACAATAAAAGAAGATTAGAGATAATCATCAATGTATTTCTTTGCAGCATCATCCCAATCAGGTTCTTCTCTAAAGGAATAACGGTCAAATTGTTTAAGTTCACTATATATTGTCGATGCCATCGTAGAAATCATTCTTGGGTTATCAATAAAATACTCCTGCCAATCCATTATAGATACAGGAATATTACAATTTTCAGGAATGATATCCAGAGCTTCGTGCGCATCTTCAACAGCATCATCAATAGAAAGAGAATCACTTCTTATGTGATATCCTGAAGAATGCCATCGCAAACGATCTGCTGCAACATAAGAATCATTTTCCCAGATTAATCTCGCATATTCTGTAAACAAATATAAAGACATACAAATGGAAAAGATACTTCTTTATTTAATCTTTATCCAACAAAAATTAGACTAGAGACTAGTCAAAATCAAAACAACCTGCCTTTTGTTCAAGAAGACTTATATACTCATTCGCTACAGAACTTACTCTCTCGTCAGGACTATAAACGGCAAAATATTCTACTTTTGCAAGCAATTCTAAACCCTTTTTGTAGTTATCGCTTATTTTATCGCCAGGATGGTTACCGCAATCCAGAAATTCACTAGAAGAAAAGTAGGTTAACATCCAATCAACATCACTTTTACTAACATTATAGTTAGGACTCTTAAGATAAGATTCAATAATATTCCGTGCATGATCTAATATCATACTTGTTGGGTAATCCATAAATTCCTGTATACGTAAATCTAGGTAATCTTCCATATCGTATGGGAATAAAAATCCATATTAAAATTTGATGTTTAATAGAGACCAGAAAGTTTTTATGCTAAGAAGCAATCTTAGGAGCATGACACTGCTTACTAAGTCGAAGTATATGAATGGATTACAATGCCTTAGACTTCTTTATTTCGCTAATAAAAAAGAGATTCCAGAACCAACCTTGGCGGACGAGCATAAATTCAACCAAGGTTCAGAGTTCGAAAAATATGCACATATGTTATTCAAAGACGCTGAAGACTTAGGAACATACGGATTTATGGAAAATCTCAGTAAAACAAAAGAGATTGTTCAAGAAAAAAAAATTATTTTTGAGGCGGGATTTACTAAAGATGACCTATATGTACGTACAGACATCTTAGAGAAAGAAGATGATAAGTACAACTTATATGAAATAAAATCGAGCAATAGTGTAAAGAAAGAACACTATGATGATCTTGCCTTCCAAAAATATGTTCTCGAGAAAAAGGGACTCAATATAAGGAAGTGTTATGTCATACATGCAAATAGGGACTACATTAAAAGTGGAGAGATAAAACCAGACGAGTTATGCCAAACAGAAGAAGTCACAGAAGAGGTCAATAAGAAAAAAGATGTTGAAAAAAATGCAATTTTGTTTAAATCGGTGATACTAAGAGAGGAAATCCCGGAGATTAAACTTGGGAAAACATGTAACTCACCATATCAATGTCCCTTAAAAGAGAAATGCTGGGCCAATATTCCAAA
>CAZOXV010000061.1:0-6454 GCA_964583935.1 uncultured Methanosarcinales archaeon
CTAATAAACTGGCAGCAACCAGAATAGATATAATTAAAAATAGTTTAGAGCTCATTTTTTATCTTCCACCTCTTTAGCATTTTCATTGAGTTTTGCAGACAAACTACCTATCCACAAAGTTATAATGACTGCAAATATAGTAACCAGAATTGCGTATACCCAAGGTCCTTTATTTTCTAACCATTCATTATTTTTGAAAAATTCTTGTATTGCAGAGTTCCATGCTAATGCTGCAACAATCCCAAAACCTGTTGTTATTAATGTTGCAAATTTTTCTACTATGGCTCTTTTGAATCCAATACTCTCTTTTCTAATATTTTTTCCAATGGCTGCAACTCTTCTTTTTAATCTTCTTCTCATCTTATTGATATGAAAAAAAGAACTCATTAAATAAAGTTACGTTGCATTTGTGTGTTTTTGTTGATCTATGAAAGGGAAAGTATATTAAACAATAATGTTAGTGCATCTGTATGGTTATAGAAATTTCTAATCTAACAAAAGACTTTGGTAAATTCAGAGCGCTTGATAATGTTTCTTTCAAAGTGGATAAAGCTAATTTATTTGGTCTACTTGGCCCAAATGGTTCGGGAAAATCTACAATGATAAAGATCATGACGGGTCAGATAAAACCCACTTCTGGTAGCGTTAACATACTTGTAAAAGATCCAGTATCTAACCCTTTATTGGTAAGAAGTGCATGTGGAATTATTCCTGAACAAGAAACGCCTCCCAGTTTCTTAACCGCAGAAGAATATCTTCATTTCGTAAGTGATATTAGGAAAAGTAAGTTATCAGAGATTAATTTTTGGTTCGACTTTTTGGATTTTAAGAATGAAAAGAATAAGTTGTGCAAGGATTTATCAAGGGGGACACGACAGAAACTTATGTTTGCGCAGGCCTTTATGCACAAACCTAGTCTTGCTTTTATTGATGAACCTCTTATTAATCTAGACCCTGTTATACAGGATAAAATAAAAAAATACCTGAAACAATATGTGAAATCTGGGAATACTATTTTTCTCTCTACTCATATTCTAGACATCGCCCAAGATATTTGTTCTAAGATTGCTATCATAAACTCTGGTAAGATCATATATGATGGGAACGTAAAGAAAAATCTTGATCGATTTTTTCTAGAATCTGTTAAATAGTTGTGGTGTCTTTATGTCTCTTTTATTATTAAATATGATTAAGGAAGAATGGAGAGTTCATTCGACCTTGTTTGGGAATCTTAATTTTGCTCTGTTGCCAATCTTGATTATGGTCTTTGGTTTTGCAGGTGGCTTCTTCTCATCAGTTTTTACCGTTGTTTTCACCACAAGTTCTATGCTTGTATTTGCGCACATATCTTTTTTCTTTTTTGGGAGTACGGTGGGCGCTTTTGGTGTGTCAGGCCAAGAGTTCATGAACAGGCGTTTTGGGCAGGCTAGCCTTTTGGCATATTCTTCGAGATCATTACCTATCTCTGAGCGTATTATTTTTATTAGTATGGTTCTAAAAGACATCATCTACTATTTTTTTATCTGGGTATTACCTTTAGTTCTAGGTTTTTTTTCATATGAACTAATTTTCAGCACTTTTATCTTCACTACTTTTTTACTATCCTTAGGATCATTATCCATTTCTTTCTTATTAGGTCTAAGCACTATTTTCTTTATTTCAAGTATCTATGCACATTCGTCAAGAGTCTTCATTTTATTTATATCACTGCTGTCATTTTCTCTATTTCACCTATATTCCCTTTTAGGCGAAAATCTGTTGCAGTTTCTAGTTCCATACCATCTTATTGCTTCTAAGAATTATTTTATGATAACTTTGATATTCCTCTCTATTGCTATTTTTATTTTGATATCTCTACTCTTTGTCAGATTTGATTTTAAGCAAAAGGTATCTACTTATGCTAACCAATATAAATCAATTTCCAAATCATTGGGTTTTAGCAAATTTCGTATTTTTCTATCAAAAGACATCTTGGATTTAAAACGTTCTCATGGTGGGTTTGGGAAGATAATATTCTCTTATGCTGTACCCTTAATTTTCATCTTCTTGTTCGTTGATTTTTTTAGATCTGCGGTTATAGGCTCTAGTTTTACAGTTATATTGTCTATTCTTCTAGGTATATTTAGTGCGTCAATTTATACTTGGATTACTGAACACGATTTATTTAGCCAGTATCTATTTTTGCCTGTCAAGAAATCACATCTTATAAAGTCAAAGATATTTGCATACTGGATTATTAATATTGTTTCTTATCTTGTTGTTGTGTTAACATCTATCTACATGAGAGAATTAGGGCATCTGTTTATTTCTCTATTGATATTCTCTGTGGTAAGTTTTTATTCGTTGTCATTGACAATTTTTTTAACAGGTCTTCTTCCAAGTATCCGTTTCATGAATGCGAAAATTCTTTTCACTTACTTTGTTTTGATAGTACCATTAATGTTATTATTCATATTTATCCATGAGTTTTTCTATGCATACATGTTCCCTCTTATTGCATTCGTAATGCTTGTTTCATTTTTTCTTATTAGACATTCGTTTGCAAAATGGGGAGACGAAATCGAGCAAGGTTTCTGATAAAACCTCCACAGAGGGATAAAAATAAAAACTCTTTATGGTTCCATTAAGATATGTTAATCGTTGATGATCATGCACATATTGAATCAGGATGGATTGAAAAAGAGTTTGGTTCCATGGATGATTTCATAGAACAACAGAAAAATTCGAATGTCAAATTTATTATAGCACAGTCAATAGATAGGAAAACGGCTGAGGAAGTTCTTAGTCTCTCTTTAAAATATGATATAATTCTTCCTTCTCTTGGTATATATCCTCACGATTATATCAATGACCTAAGATCTATTGATGAAGATTTTGCGTGGATTAAAGGAAATCTTGGAAAAGCTGTTGCTATCGGTGAAGTCGGCTTAGACTATAGTTATGATGAATATAGTTCTGAATCACAGAAGCATCTTTTCGAGAGATTTGTTAAACTTGCTGTAGCCAAGAAGAAGCCTATTATCATACATAGCAGAAAAGCAGAAAAGGATGTTGTTGAGATGTTGGTTGAGAAAAAAGTAAAGAAGGCGGTTCTTCATTGTTTCTCAGGGAATAAAAGGTTGATTAAGCTTGCCTATGAGAACGGTATGTATTTTTCAGTTCCTACAAATATGGTCCGAAGTGAGCATTTCCAGATGCTTGTTAAAATAGTTGATATATCAAGAATACTAACCGAAACAGATTCTCCTTTCTTATCTCCTTTCACTGATGGTAAACCTAATCAACCAAAGAACATAATAGAGTCGCTGAAGATTATTGCAAATATTAAGGGGATGACTGTTGAAGAAACAGCGAATACTATATTCCATAACTTTCAGAGACTTTATTTGTAATATCAAAGTTCTTCTGATTCTTCTTCATCATAGTCCAACGATTCCTTTTTTTGCTGGTGTGGGTTTATCTTTTGTTGGAGATCAGAAAATACTTTTCTTAACACTTGTCTATGATTCTTGAATATGACTCTCTCGTAGACATTATTAAAATCCGCAAAATCATAGCCTTCTATGTCGTGTGATTTAATGGAATTATTATCTATTTTGTCTTTTAAGATTAAAAAAATAAATCTATGCTCTTCGCCACTTTTACCAGTAATGGTTGCTAACTCTTTCGGCCATTCATATTTGTCTATGACGTCACTCACACCAATTATCTTATAATCAAAGCAAAAATTGTTTTTCAAATAATTTTCTACGGACGAGTATATTGTCTCGCCTTCATTCATCTGTGCTCTTGGTATTTCCCACCTACCCAAGGATTTCTTTTTAATAAGAAGTATTTTCTGTTGCTGGTCATATATAATTATAAAACAGGATTTATTCATCATTTTAATCAGATATCTTTTTAACATATGCTATTCTTAGGTTGGATAGTACGTCGTTAAGAATCTCTTCTTCGTATTCCGTTAGATTTCCTTTAGTCTTTTGTGAGATCATTCCCAGAATATTGATAATTTCTCTCGCTTCTCCATAGTCTGTTTTATTATCCTGATTTGTGGGATCTTTCATATCACCAAGGGCTATCTTTGCTCCTGCTTGTAGTGTAAGGATGTATCTCAGGAAAACATCACCATAGTCTACTTTTTGGGTATCTTTGACTTCCATCTATTTCAAGTATGGTATTTAGATATATATTACTAACGATATTTTTATAAGTGACCTTCGCACAATATTTCCTATGGGTGTGAGGAAAGATTATGCAGCGAAAGGTATGCTTATCCTTTTTTTTGCAGTACTGGCGGGGATGGCTCATGGTTATTATGTTTCTGCAATTGACCCATTCAATTTTTTTTTAAAGGGGGATGTTTTGTGTAATGGTGTACATGTTTCAGATTTTGTTAAGGTTGATGACGTGGGTTTAAATGTTCTTGTGGCGAATAAAGTACTCATAAAAAGGGGTTCTATTGCGCTCTCACTCTATAACCCAGCTGGTGAATTGGTTTATTTTCGTGAAGACGATAAATCAATATTCCGCCAGTATTCTGCGCAAGCTAAAGAAAGTGAAGATCTCGGTTTATGGAAGTTTGAGTTGGTCTGTGATAGGGCCGAAATTGTCTATGATCTTTCTGTAGTTGTTGAAAAAGAAGAAATATAAAAAAGGAATAAGCAAAAGCTTATTCCGTAAGTTCTCTTATCTGGTTAAAAATTCTTGAGAGAATGGTTCTTGCCTCTTGTATCAACTCTCTAGATTCCCTAGATATTGCATTTGCTTCTCTTGCTGTTGATGCAGCATTCAAGTTTTCTGCGTCTTCTATAGTCTCTTCAGCTTGTTCATGTTTTGCAAGTGCCTCTTCGATCTTTGAGTTAAACAAGTCCATATTCTCGCAAATCTGGGAAACTTCTGGTCTGACATCAGTATCATTTTCGCAATCTATAGATCTGTTTCTCAGCATCATCTCTAACCTTTTCTCTAATGCACCAGACTGAGCAATTATTGCTCTTACTCTATTACTCGAGATTCTTTCAGCAGCAACAGTCAAACCCTTTTTGGCTTCTTCTGATAGACTATTAGCGCTTCTTCCAACCTCCCTTACTTCTGAGAAAGTTTCACTTTCTTCTAATCTCTCTATGAGTTCTTCCAACTCTTCTTTTTTCTGATCCAGTTCAGCAACAACTTTTGTTGCTTCTTCTTCAGAAAGATATTCTGATGCCTTTGCCCTCTCTGCAAGGGATTCTAGGTTTGCAAGAAGCAGGTTAAGAGTTCTTCCTATGTGTTGTTTCGAAATCTCTGCCGCATCCTCGCATCTATCTTCTTCTGGGTTTTGAACACAGCTTATAATAAGTTCTCTAGAATCCAAGAAACTGTCTTTTGTTTCAGAAAAATTTCTTCTTGCTTCTTCTGCTCTTCCTCTTGCCTCTTTAGCTAATTGCAATGCTCTTTCTCTCATATTGTTAGCAACTTCTCTCATTCTGAATGCATTTTTCTCAAGCTTTCTATCTTCTCTTGCTCTTTCTATAAGCTTATTCAACTCTGTTTCATCTTCTAATTCATCTGGATCAATGTTTCTTAAAGTTCGTTCAGATAGGTTTAGAAGCTCTTTTGCTGATTCACCTGCTTGAGCCATTGCTCTAAGCCTTCTTTCATCAAGCTTTTCCACTGCTCTTATTTGCCTTTCATCAGCATTTTCTAGTGCTCGCCGTAATCCTGCAGCTACGTTTTCATTAGACATAGCTCTAACCCTATTTACTATGCTTTCTCTGGAAATTTCTTTATTTCTTGCCCGATCTGCAATTTCGCGACCAATTTCTAGCTCATCTTCATTATCTGCTTCTAGCTCATCCTCGTCGTCCAGCTCGTCTTCTTCATCTCTATCTAACTTTTCATCATCATCTGTTCCTCTGCATTCTCCTTCATGAGCTATTCTCATATCTCCTGCTTCACACTCATTTCCGTATGTTACACCATCTGCTCCGCAAACTGGCATGTACTCTCTGGTACAAATCCGAGAAACAGAAAGCGCATTTTCTCTTCCGCATTCACCTCTGTATGCGATATTTACCTTGTTTATCTCTTCTGCAACACACGCATTACTGTATGTTACACCATCAATACCACATACAGGAGCATATTCTTCAGTACACATGACTGCATCTTCGTATGTTTCATTATTTGTACTGTTATCCTCTTCTGTGGTTCTAAATAGTACATTGTCTTCTGCGATAGCCGTTGGTGTAATTAAAACCAATAGTACTGCAAAGACAAAAATTATGTTTCTCATGTCTAGATTCATTATGACAACACCTCCTTGTTGGGGAATAGAATCTTTTTTTCCTTTATAAAAAAACTTTCAACAGTATTTCTATTAGATTATAAGAAAGGAGGAATAGTTGTTTTAATTCTTTACTAAGCTTTATTTGCGCTTATTTCAAAAGAATTGTTAGAATTTATAACTATTAAA
>CAZOXV010000062.1:0-6445 GCA_964583935.1 uncultured Methanosarcinales archaeon
TATCTTTGAACTTATCTATGAAAAACTTAGGTTCTTGTTCTGGATGTTGTCCGTACAGATATATTTGCTTTTTCCTATCTCTCTTCTTTATTTTTTTTATCAAATCTATGCAGAAAAACCTATTATAAGTCTTGCAATCTATAAAAACTTCATCAGATTCATCAACCAATCTTAGAACATTAGCTTCTTCAGCTTCATTTAGTTTAAAATCAACAAAATTTACAATATATCCTTCTTCTTTGAGCAAAGAAAAACAACGTAAAAGTTCTATATTAGGTTCTTTGCTTTTTGGGAACCCATTATATTTATACCCACCCATAAACAGTTCCAAAAAGAGAAGTTTTTTTACCAAGATGAACTAGGGACTCTGTTTTTTTATTTAAATATTTATATATTGTTTCATTGTTTTTATAAATAGACAATTCTTCTTCGGATGTTAGGGATGATGTATTATGTATAGACACAAGGTTGAAACCATAGATTTAAAGTGCTTTTCAAAGAAATTTTTGCCACGTTTCCTTCTTGAGACTATTGGCGATGAATTGCCTTCGCGACTTGATGCAGAACATAATCTTGAAAGCGAGGTTTGTACTTTTACTTTTTATGATTCTGCTGATTTTGCATATTTGCCTGTGACTGAAGTGAGAGGTAAGTTGTATACTCCAGAAGTTTCTGAAGTTATAGAAAGTATTAGAAATTATTTCAAGGATAATGGACATATTATTGGTGCTGGTTATTCTTCTACAATGATTAACGTGAATTAGTATTCTGGAATAGTAAGTTTTTTATACTCAGTATACACATGTGTATATTAATTGTACTTTTGTGTATGATTAATGAGGTGTTTCACATGAAGAAAACAATATCTTTTTTGTTGACATTTTTTCTTTTAGCTGTTTCTGTGAATGCTGCAAATGTTACTGAAGGACTGGGAGATCCAGGATTAACTCCTGACAGTCCTTTCTATTTTGCAAACGGTTTTCTAAATATGTTTAAGAGTAGAGAACGAGTTGCAAATGAACGAGCATCTGCAGTTGTTGCAATGGCAATGAAAGAAGATGAAAAAGCGCTTGAAGTTGCAATGCGTGACTACGAGAAAGCTTTGGAAAGAAGAACTGAAGAAGCAGATAGAGGCGAGGATAATGCTGAAGCTGTTGCTGAACAGACAACAAACCATCTGGAAGTTCTAGCTAGGGTACAGGAACAGGTTCCTGAGCAGGCAAGAGAGAGTATTGGTCTTGCAATGCAAAAGAGTGTTGAGAATAGAGAAAGGTCTATTGAACGTCTTTCTGAGATGAATCCTGGGAAGGGACAGGAAGTAGCACAAAGGACTCTGCAAAGAGTTATGGAAAACACTCCACAACAAGCTCAAGAAGGATTGATGAGAGCAATGGATTCTGTGGCTCAGAGGATGCCTGATGGTATAGCTGGACGTGAAGATAGGGGAAGACCAAGCGGTGCTCCGAATGGCACAGATAGTATGCCTGTTGATATTCCTGAACAAGGGGGTCAAGAAGAACGTCCAGAGCAAGACGGTGGTGCTCCAGATAATGTTACTCAGCAACCTACTGGTGGAATTCCAAACTAGTTAGGTTTTTTTATTTTTTTATTTTCAATTTTTTTTGCAATCAAAAATTAGATGATATTCTGTCTCATTGATATTCTTACATTCTAGTTCTGTGTCGATTCTCTCCCAAAATTTATTTAATATGGTTTTCTCTATTATAATCTTAAATTTGTTTATGTTGTGCAAATTAACATGAATGTGGCTATATGAGTCTTTTATTGTCCTGTTGTCTAAATTTATAATTCTTGCATCATTGACGTTTAACACATCTTTAGTTGAATAACTTCTGAATGATGAGGAGTATGATAGATATTTATTATCAGAATCTAATGCATTGATAAGCTCTTTAAAATCTTCAAATTTTTCTTTATCTCTATCTATTCGTTCTATTACTCCTCTATATAGAATCGAGAATTGTATGCTAATTGCAGAAATCATTAATATCATAAATAATGACGCGGAAATTATCTTTAATTTCCTTCTAGTGCTATTTATTCTTTTGAGTGAATTGTAGATAAGACTTATGGATAGAATGAAGCTAATTGGTATAATATACGTGACGGCTCTTTTAGGGAAATTTGTGATTTGCGAAATTACTAGGAGGATAACAAGTTGAGTTATAAATATCATAGCAGTGGTGATGATGTTTACAGAGTACTTCTTATCTTTGTATGAGATCGCATATATCAAAAATGATAAAACAACAGCTAATGTCATTGTAGCTATTATTCTCGATGCTGTATCTGTGGGAAATACATTCTCACTGAGGTGTAATTTATTTATTAGTATGACAAGAATAATTATTATATTTATCGAAATGATTGATTGAAATCTTTTTAGTTTCCACTTTTTTTGATGTTGGACATATTCTTTCAATTTAGTAGCCATATCTCTAAAACTGGATTTATAGGTCAAGAATGATATTGTTGTAAAGATGGAAGAAAAATAAAACAAAATTCCTGTTTCCATAGTTAATATGTTTAATGTGGAAATTCCCATAAAAAGGCTCAACGTGATTATGTCTTTATTCGAGATAAATTTTAAAAGAACTATTAGGCTGAGAACTGTGAGAATTGTATTTGTTTGGTATATTGATCTCACTTGAATAAGGAAATTATTGACAAAAGTTGCATCAAGTGACAGCAATATGATTGCCGGTAATGCAACAATGTGATTATTTGTCAGATAATATGAAAGCCTGAAGAGAAGTATAGATAGTATAAAAAAAAGAAAATAGTTAAAAGCACCCATGAGCATATAATCTGCTCCTGTTATTCTAATTATTGCGTTCTGTACTAAAGAACTAAAAAATGGATGATATCCTTCTCCTTTGACTCGTAGTGTGAAAAGGTTAATTTTAGGTTCTAACGAGTTACGCGAGAATTCAGCCTCGTCACTTGATAAAAAATCATTTCTCTGAACACCAATGCTCGTATGAAATATGTAGACTAGAATTGTTATCAACAAAGATACTATGATGAGTGTGCTTCTTTTTTTTATCATCTTATCTATCTTGGTAACTCTTTTTTCATCTATATAATTAACTTATTTTTGGTTGGGCATATAATTATTTTACTTGGATAAAAACAAGAAGAATATCTAAGTGATATCATTTGAAATCCACTTCTAAAATTCTCAAGACCTATTTCCAATAACCTTATAAACAACTATTAAACTCGAAACCACTGTCAGGTTACAAAAATGCAACTAATTAAAGTTAAAGGGCATGAATTCAATTCAATGGCAGTAAGAGACTCTTTCACAAGGCGAGCTCAACAGTTTCATAACAATATCATAAATACACTGCGTGCTATAGGAATACCTGAGGACGATGTTATAATAAAGCTCGAGCCCTTTGCAATCAAAAGAATTCCTGCAAAAGTAGTTTGGTATATAGATGGACACAGACTGCATTATAGTTATAATGGATGTAATAAATATGTGGAGAATCTGTTTGTTGTCTTAAAAGTCATAGAATTTGAAGTTAAGCAAATTCTTGCAAATGAAAAATCTGTGGAGCAATTCATTTTTGATTTCTCTGAAGATAAAGAAGTCGACCAAAAAAGGATAGAAGCAAGAAAGCTCTTGGGTGTTGATGAGGATTCACTTGATTTTGAATTGATGACAAAAAGATACAAGGTTCTAGCCAAAGAAGCACATCCAGATATGCCAACTGGAGATACTGAACGATTCAAAGCACTAAATAGAGCGCATAAAATTCTAAAACGAGAATTAGCTTAAGCAAAATACAAGTAATTTAGGAATTCTAATCATGTCCCTTCTATCAGAACTTTCAAAGAAAAATTCTGTGACGTGCGATGCAGAGAAGAACAGGAAAACTTAAAAGAATGACAAACGAATAGCTTACCATGGAGAAACCATGGTATGTCTATATACTTGAGTGCAGTGATGAGTCCCTTTATACTGGTATCACAAACGATATCGACAAACGGATGTTAGCCCACAAAAACGGAACGGGAAGCAAATATGTGAAACGTAAAGGCTTTCAAAGAATTCTTCATGCAATCCAAACAAAAGATAAGGTGGAAGCAGCGCAGCTTGAGTATAAGATAAAACAACTTTCACGAAATGATAAGATTACTTTCTTCATGCAGCACAAGCAATTAAAATTCTAATATTGAGAAATATAAAGTGCGGGACACTGGACTGTTTTGCTTTTCTAAAGGAAAACTCCAGAGAAGCTTGCTTCGATACGGACGTTCAAGGACTGAGACACGCAGACTTTGAAGGATGAGAAGGATGCGGGGCACAGGACTCGAACCTGCGTAGACACTAAGTCAACAGGGCCTAAACCTGTCCCGTTTGACCACTCCGGCAACCCCGCAATGAGCGTAAGCGAATGAAGGGTGTTGACGGTCCGACAATTTTATTGGCGCTTACCGGCAACCCCGCAATTTTTATCTAAAAATTGGGAAAATGTGTTAGTGTGGTATATCAACAAAGTTGAATACCACTCCTCTGCTTCTGACCAATAGTTTCTAAGGTTTTCATTTGATTTAAAAAACTTTCGTAACTTTAGCATGTGACAAAAGTAAAGTATAATTTAGCGGAGATTTTCAAATCCTGCCTGGTTCTATATTGCAGAAAAACACCTGCATAATCGGCATTTTTCTTGATTTTGCTCCAAGGCGAATTATCACTTACTTTTCTCGTTTGTTACTTTCTCTTTCATCGCTATAATCTTATAGATTAATTTTGCAAGCGAGTATGCCTCTACAGTAGAATCTTCACGAGGAGAAAACTCTACAATATCAACACCAATAACATTCTTTGTTTCAAAGATATGCTTTAAACTTTCAATCATAGAGTCCCATGAGAAACCACCGGGTTCTGGCGTTCCAGTACAACGGATAAAAGCAGGATCAAACACATCCACATCAATTGATATATAGACATTTTCGTCCATATTATCAACTATTTTACTGATATTTGATTTATTTTCGTGGTTGTAGTAAGCCTCTATGCTTTCAGATTTTTCTATCAAAGATGCTTCTTCTTTGTCTAAAGACCGTAATCCAATCACACCAACTTTGTGATTTATTGAAGCATATCTTGTCACACATCTATGATTATATCTGCTTCCATTCCATGAATAAAAGAGGTCTGCGTGTGCATCAAAGACTATTACTGAGAAACTATTATGTTTTTTTTCAAGTCCTTTCAGAACACCGATTGTAACAGAATGGTCCCCACCAAGACTTAGCACAAATTTTTCATGTTTTGAGATTTCTTCAGATATTTTCAGCATTGCATCTTCTGGTTTACAATCATTTAGTCTCAATGGCTCTAGTAGATGTATGCCTCTTTCAAAAGGTTCAATCCCAAATATTTCATCGTAATATTCAAGCTGATAGGATGCTTCAATTATCTTTTGACTACCTTGCGAAGCACCTTTCCCACCAGTCATATTGCCTTCATATTCTATCGGCAGAATATAATATCTAGATTCTTTTCCAGAATATTCTTCAGGCAGGTTCATGAATTTCATTTTTTTATCACTCTTGTTTCAATCTTATCCAAATCACAGAAATCCGATGAAAAATTATATGCGCCCGCATTCAAAAAAACTAATCTATCACCAACTTTAGGGTTATCTAGATATGCTCTATACCTGAAGATATCCATTGAGCATGGCGTTATCCCTTTCACAAGATAAGCTTCTCCTTTACCTTTCTCAAGTTCGCCTTCAATCATAAGTTTGACGGGCACAAGGATTGCATCCATGTCTGAGTTGTATATTGAGGCGTCAACAATGATGTTATTGTCATAGATGGTCTTTATGTGTGTTATAAGTTTTGTTGAAGGGGCGGATATAAATCTCCCAGGCTCAATCATAAGTTTGATTTTCTTCTCATTCAACCACTCTTTAAGCTCTTTAATCTGTTTATAGATGTAATCGAAAATTTTTGTGTTTGTGTTAGCATACACAGATGGTAGACCCCCACCTATGTTCAGGTAATCAGTCCTTTCAAAAGTCTCATCATTAAACATTTCTTCGATTTCAGAAATCATATTCCATTCTGCTATGTTTTGAGTCTTCTTATGAAAGTGTAAACCAAGAAGTTTGATGTGATTGTTTTCTTTCAAAATTTTAACCTTTTCATTAATTACTTCTGACTCAAGCCCGAAGACAAAATATCTTTCTGATTTCACTGAATTCTCTTTTAGTTTTGCACGCAGAAATAGTTCAATATCATTATTATTTTCCTCTATAAAGTCTAACAATAGATTAAGATCCTGATCATTGTCAACAGCAAACCTGAAAACACCAAGACTTAGTAATCTAGATATTTCTTGCTTATCCCAGCCTTGTGCGAGGAAAAGAATCCTTTTTTTATCCTTGATATTCTTTAATTC
>CAZOXV010000063.1:0-6379 GCA_964583935.1 uncultured Methanosarcinales archaeon
CATATATCATGTCTATATATTTCCTTCTCCTTTCTGCAAGCTGAGAAAGATCATCGCGTATGAACAGTGTGTCCTTTTTATTGCATAAACTTGACTCTGCATAGTTTATCATATAGGTCTCAATCATGTTGGCGAGCTCAAGATATTTTATCGCTATATCCTTATATCCATCAGCTCTTGTCATCATGCTTTTATTCCAATAGTTTTCAGAAAGCTTGAGTGAACTCCCGAAAAGCATGGCTGAAAGGCTTCTGTTCCCTATCCTTGTGTCAACTAGCTCGTGATGCTCCCTTATCGTATCCTCTATGGAAACAAGCGGGTCTTCTGAAGAATTCATTCAGTAAAGAGGATTAAGAGAGTATTTAAAGATTATAGAATACTAATCTTAGAGGGTGTTAAGGAATGTATTGCCTACTATCTGGATTGTACCTATTTTCTAGCTACCGCTTCAATAAAAGAAGCTTTTACGACACCATTCTCCATTGTGAGATGTCTTGACGTTGTCCTTCTCAGTTTTATTATTTCTAGATCTTTTAGGTTTTCTTTAATGTAATCCTTTGAGAAGAAATGTATGAATTTATTCTTGTATATGAATTCGTCTTTTGCCTGCGTTTTTCCTTTACCGTAAAGGAAGTCCTTGTCTGACTTGCATCGGACGAAAAGATATCCATCGTCTTTAAGTAGATTACTGATGTTCTTGAATATCTTTCTTGTGTCTTTGTCGGTAAAATAATGAAGACTGAGATTTGCAAATATTACATCGAATTTCTTTTTAGAACTGTAATTTAAGATGTCTGCTACTTCTGCCTTTACATTGTCGGTTCTTCTTTTTAGATTTTCTATTGCTGATTCTGCAAAGTCTACTGCTGTCACATTGTATCCATTTTTTGAGAAATAAATCGCATCAGTTCCTTTGCCGCAACCTAATTCCAATAAGGTCCGTTTGTTTTTTCCTTTTAGGAATCTGACTGCTCTTTTTGCGAAGCTTGTGACTGGAGCAGTCGGATAAAGGTTCTTCCATTTGCTGTTCCAGAGTTGCTGTTGGTTCATCTTGATTTCACTTTGCTTATAATCCACATTACTGAAGAGATCAGGCCGTAGGTGAGACTAGTAAATAGGAATGTCAGGATAGTTATCTTTATTATGTAATCTATCAGTGATGGCTTGCATCCAATGCAGCTAGTTAAGAAAAGAAAAATAACATACGCAAGGATGCTCAATATGATCCATAAGATTACTTTGGATGGTTCAGGTTGTTTCCATTTCATACAATTTTTTAACAGGGTTTAGTATTTAAGGGTTTGCATAGAAATTGTCATTCTCACTATTTAGAGATAAAATCAGATATCTAAACTTGCCTCTCTAATACTCGCATTCTGTAAGATATCTTGCCTTGAGGATATTTTCCTCAATCCGGAAAGGGATGGTGAACAGGATAGTCGAGTCATCCTTTCTTAGGCTTCGGCAGTCAATGGTTTCTTCGGGATGGAAATTGCTGCTTATGCTACTGCACATGGCGAAATTGATTTCCGATGGTATCTCTGAATAGAACAGTATACCTGTAATGTTCCCGTCATTTACTACATGATAAGTGTTCGAATAATTTATGCCCTCAGCTATAATCACAGAATTAAGATATCCTATCGCTTCTTCAATTGATCTGTTCTTTTCATCAAGGGCAAGAAAATCAAGACAATTCGAATCCTCAAATATCTCTGCATTTATATCGAATCTATCTACAAAGACTGAAGCATCATCTACTTGTGGGGTGTTTGGGTCCGATATACCAAGGTAATGAGAAATAATATATGATGATGATGGATTAAAATGCAATGCTACGAATACTACAGCCAGCACTGCTATCATGGCAAGTCTAATGAGTATCATTCTTCCTATAGGTCTTTGCATGGATAATTTTAGTAAGCATTAGTATTTAAGGGTTTTGTTGGCTATAAGTATCTCATAAGACTGGTAGCATATGAATCTATCTTATCTATTGGACTTTCTCTTCTTATTTCGCTGTAGATTTTCGATACCGGAATCTTCCATTTATTTGCGAATGAGAGATATGTTTGACCTGCTATCAGTTCGATACTTCTGGATTTTGTAAGTTCAAAAAGTACTATGGCATTTGCAGCTATCGTATTCTTATTATCTGGAATCCCCTGATACAGGTCATAAATCTGACTTGGATGTATCTTATATTTACTTGCTATATCAAAAGCTCTCTCATCTTTTAGGTCATCTAGTTTCTTGATTTTCATGATGTATAGAAGGGAAAAGATTTTAATATGGTTTTTCTCAAATCGATTTGAGTAAGAATTCGTTCTTTTCGATGTTTCTTTCTATTTTATGATAGCCTTTGTTATCTATTAAAAACTCGTTTTCTGGGAATTGGTTTAGTTTGGATAATTGTGTTCTTGTTACCCACTTATGTTCTCTTAGGGGTTGTTCTTTTAATTCTCCTTTAGGATTCTTTGCTTCAAAAACTATTAGAATATGGTGGATGTTAAGGTCAGTTGTCTTTATGTCGTAGACTCCGTGGAATATTGGATCTTTAATATCTAGGTTAGTTTTTTCTTTAGTTAAAGCTACTGGGTCACTGTATTTTCCAAAACATGATAGTCCCCATAGATTGTCTAGTGGTTGTTTTTTTGAACATGATGTTAATATTTTGTTTTGTTTTTTTATTATTACTGCTGTAACTATTAAAGGTTGTTTTGTGTATTCACCTTTTCTTAAATATGTAGCTATCTTATTTCCTTCAGTGTCAAGTGAGTATTTGAAGTTAGTTTTCTTTATGTGTTTTGATTTTAGAAGTTTGTTTATATGATAGGTGAAGTTTGATGTTGATATATCCGTTGACATAGTTTCTACTATGTATTTTTCATATAGTTTTGAGAATGGTTGATTCTTATTTATAGTTAGTTCTGTTATTATGAAGGTTTGGATCGGGTTCATTGTGTCAGTTAAATGGGTTTTAGAATAAAAATGTTTGGGTGGTGGGATTTCGGGCGGGTGGGGTGTGGTTTTTACTGAGAGCGATTTGGAATAAATAAATTTCCTGTTTTGGTCTGTGAGAAAGGATTGAGGGAAAATTTATTTATTATTATTGAAAATCTTTCATTTTTTTCTTGTTAGAATTTATTAATTCTTGAATTTTAGAGTGTTTTATGAAAGAAATTGATGTTTTGGTTAAAGATAAGATTCATACTATTCGTGGTTTTCAAGTAATACTTGACAGGGATTTAGCTTCGCTGTATGAAGTTGAACCTATTAGACTCAGAGAGCAAGTCAAGAGAAATATTGAAAGATTTCCTGAGGACTTCATGTTCAGATTAACTGAAAAAGAAGTAAATCTAATGGTATCGCAATATGCGATACCTTCAAAAAAATTACTTGGTGGATCTTTACCCTATGCTTTCACTGAACAGGGTGTTTCTATGCTTTCTGGTGTTCTTAGGAGTAGTAAGGCTGTAGAAGTCAATATCAAGATTATGAGAGCTTTTGTTGCGATGCGTAGATTCATGCTAGAAAATCTAGATAATCTGAAATTCAAGGATTATGTAATCTCTAAATTAACTGAGCATGACAATAGTATTAACAAGCTTTTTTTGGAACTTCCTGAAAATGAATTTAAGGATAGAATATTCTATGATTGTGAATTCTTTGATGCCTATAAATTCATTATAGATTTGATTAAAAAAGCTAAGAAAAAAATTGTTTTGATTGATAATTATGTTAGGCTGGAGTTATAGGTGGGTTTCATTGTTGTTCTCTTTTTTTTGCCTTATCTAGTCTTGTGAATAAATGTGAAATTGTTGCTAACATATCTAAGCAAACTTTTTCATCAAACAATCCTGATTCTATCAAGTGTTGGTAATCTGGATTATGTATTAAGGGATTTCGGCAACCACTAATTATACCTTGTGATAAAAATTGATGGCCAGTCTGTATATTTTTCTCTGTTTCATCAGAACAATCCGTAACCATCAATATACCATTCCCTGGATTGAAAAGTAAGTCCATCTTTTCTGTATCAAGACCTGATAATTCTCTTACTCTTTGTTGATATAAACTTGATGCTTCTTTTGCTGCCCGAAAATATTCTTTTTGCTTATAGTCATGTTCTGCAATATAATGTATTTCAGGATTTAAATATCTCCAATGTAATTCTGCATACTCTGGAACTATCTTATGCATAGCTTTAACTAGGATTTCTGTAGGTTTTTCATGTGAATCTGGATTTGAAATTTTTTCGATTGCATCATTTATATCAGATGCTTTATCATTGGGTATTGTCGAAAACCATTTAGACTTGTTGATTCCTGTTGTTTCTTCACTTTCTTTTATGTCTGCTTCTTTTCTCTTCGCCCTCCAATCCTTATGAATCAAGCTAACCAATTGTTTTAATAAAATTCGCAATTCGTTCATACCTTTAGCTTCCCAATCTATTGATTTTCTGTCTGTAGATATTAGATCATCGGCTTCGTCGTCAACAAAATCAACATTTATCCAGCCTACTGTATATGAAAAAAAGTTACTCGATTCTGAATGTCCAAAAAATTCTGCTACATTAACTCTTCTCCCATGAGCATACAAAGTTATGCCCGTCTTTTTTTTACTACTCAGAGGTTTGTTTATTGTAACAATCTCTCCTTTGAAGTTTTTTAAATACTTGTGGCTCAAGCCTTCTTCTATTGCAAATTCTGGCATTTTCCATCGAAATTGAATATCTAAACTATCATATTTAAGATCATTGGTGATATCTGTAAATTCGCCATCATTAAATGATATTTTTATCTTAAAAGTATCATCTAAAAAATTGAACAATCCTGCTAGACTTTTAGCCATATCTAACTTATATTCTTCACTAAAGCCTGTACTTCGCTTTAAGTTTGATATAGTTATATCGGTTCCCTTTTCTTTTGAATCAAAATCTGCAGCTTTAAATAAAGGTTTATAATCTGGTCCTTTTTCTTCTCTGTTCCAATGCTTTATTTCGTCCCAAATCAGTGTAAATTCAGTTCCATTTTGATCTTCTTTAGTTTTAGTTTTAATATTAATAGAACCACCAATACCAAATAAAGCCAGTTTACCTAATCCTTTTTTCCCACTTGCTATCCTTCCACATTTTGTTTCTTTAAACCCTTCTTCTCTCCGATTTCGTCCTATAATCAAAAACTTATGATTCAGATCAAAAAAAGACATACCATTACCATTATCTTCTACTATGATTCTTTTGCCATCCTCATCATCATATAGCTTTATTTTGACTTCATTCGCGCAAGCATCATATGAATTTGCTACTAATTCTGCAATTGCTGTAGGAAGATGCGAATACATTTTAATTCCTAGATGTTGTATTGTATTTGGATTAAATGTCATATATAGTTCATCATCTTTTCTTTCTTCCATGATTTTCACCTATTACTTCACCTATTTTTTTTGCATATAAAGGTGGAACTGCATTTCCAATCATACGCGCTATTTTGGATATACTAGAACCTATAAATTTATACTCTTTTGGAAAAGTCTGAAGCGTTGCGCCTTCACGTAATGAAATTGGTCTATTTTCATCTGGATGTGCAAATCTTCCATTGGATATACTAAAAAATTTTGTTGTTATTGTCGGTGCTGGCCTATCCCATGACATTCTACCATATGTATCATTAAATGAGATGTTCTTTCCTTTTTTTTTATAAGCTTCAAGCTGTAACTTAGTATTGGCCCAAGACAATCTGGAACCACCATTTTTTGGTGTAAGTTTTAACCTTTGTATATTAATGTCACTTAAACCTGCAGTTGTATGCATAAAGTTCGTATTATCTTTGTTACCCGCTAATATTTTTGGGAATCCATTTTTTTCACCAATGAAATCAGAAACTGTTGGACATGAATTATCAGGCACAGGAAAGATTTCATGGTCTGATACCCGACTTGCTACCAAAGAAAATCTTTGTCTAGTTTCGGGTATCCCGTATTTATTTAAATTAACAATTTCATAGTGAACTTTGTAACCCCTTTTTTTTAGATCATTTACAAATCTATACAAACCACTTTCCTTATATTTGTTCATTATTCCTGGTACATTCTCAACCACTACATATCCTGGATTATAATATTTTACAAATCTATGAAATTCATGTAGCAAATTTTTAGAATTAGCTGACTTTTTTTTATTTGTTCGTATTATCGTCCAATATTGACAAGGACTACAACCTATTAAGATTAAGCTATCATCATTTTTTTGTATTGAAATAGTTTCTTCTAATTCTTCTTCTTTTAATTTTGATACATCTGAAAGAATAAATTTTGCATCTTTGATATTCGTTTCATAGGTTTCTCGGCAGTCAGGATCAAAGTCGATTCCTGCAAT
>CAZOXV010000064.1:0-6359 GCA_964583935.1 uncultured Methanosarcinales archaeon
ATGACACCATTAGAGAAATCTATTTTGTTTTTTTTAAGAGAGGTCAGATTTTTTGCTATGAAAACATCTTTTTCAGAAGCTAGTCCTAGAGAATCAACACCTCTTTTCCTCATAACTTCAAGTGATGCGATAACATCAGCAACTGAGTCTTCACGTCCGAATACACCAGTAATTCCACACATAATCCAATCAAAGATGGATTTATTTAATAAGGTTTTTATATATTGCCAAGTCAAGCATCTCATGGAGAAAAAAGATTATGTTGAACTCAATTCTTTCTTAAAAGCAATAGCTGTTGCACCAACAGGTGGCCAAGCAAAGAATATTATACGCTCAGGTTTAGTCAATGTTAATGGTGAGAAAGAATTAAGGAACAAAAGAAAACTAAGGGAAGATGATAGAGTAGGTATCTCAGGAAAAGAATATCGCGTAACATCAAATTTTATCTTCAAAAACTAAATCATCCATTTCAATGTAATCATTATTATCTTCATAATCAACTTCAGACTCATACATCCTTCTAATAGAAATTATTTCTTCTTCGAGGCCGCCAGAATTAGAAAGCCGCACTTTCTTTCTTATTTTTATTTTCAATCCAACCCCCTCTGTTCTTTTATGTCATTTGAAATATATAATACTTATGTTATATAACACAATTATAAACAATAATTTAGCACACACCTAAGTTGTATTGTCACTTTTGTATAGTTCCAAAATTATTTAAACTATCTTTTCAGATATTAATGTAGCCAACGCATCGGGGTGGTGTAATGTTGTTTTGGAAAAAAAAGAAGACTCTTGACAAACTCAGTTCTACGCGCGAGTTGAAAAACGAACCTCCTGAGACCACACAGGTTCAAAAGAATCATATGGGTCTTTCTGAGCAACCGGAATCCGAAGACTTTGACGGTCTAGGTATTCCACCACCACCCCCTTCTTCTCAAGACGATAGCGGTTTCGAAGATGGTACGGAGACAGAATATTCTGAAGAGTTCGTCGATGATGAAAATCTAAAATCGGTCAATACACATGTCCATGAAACAATAGAACCACAAATGCCCGAAGACTATGATGAGCGTGTAGCTCGTTTGCATGGAGATGCCCCATTTAGAGAGTCATCAGTCTCGCATAAAAGTAATAAAAAAACAAAATCTAAACACTCAAAATTCGACAGAAAAGCTCTCGATAAGTTATCTAATGATGCCAAAAAATCAGTGAAAAAACTTGAGGATGACATAAAAAAAATAGACCATAGGGTTTCTAAAGATGTTGAAAAAATCATGAGCGAAGGAAAAGACTTACTAAGCCAGAATAAAGAGTTAAGCAAAGCAACGGAAAGGATGCTAAAAGAGAACAAATCACTTCTTGACAACACAAAAGAGATGTATAAATCATATTTAAAAACATTATCAAAGCAAAAAGAAAACTCTGATTTCGTTAAAAATGTTAAACAGTATCTCGAGCCAATGAGAAAAAGAGAACAGAGAATTGTTGAATCAGGTGATAAGGTAATCGATGATTCGCTCAAGCTTCACAAAGAATCCAAGGAGCTTTTTGAGATTACAAAGACTGTTGGAAAAAGAAACGACCTTTTCAGTCAAGAGATAAAGGACATCAATAAAAAGATAACTTCTTTGAATTCTGAGAAAGAAAAAACAGAGAAGAGGATCGATAAATTAGAAAATATGATTGAGGTCATGAATGACAAGACTCTCAAGGTTTCTGATTTTACAAGGGTAGATAACAGAATGGATAGACTTGAGACAGAAATAAAAGAGCTTGTCAAAGAGAATTCTGAGTTACGAAAAAACCTTTCTTCTACAGATAGAAAACTCTCCATAGTACGTGAGAAACTCGATATGTACAGGAAAAGAAAATAATAAGCATCGTCAGATTTAAAAACAGAAAAGTTTTTGCTATCTTGTTGAAATATGGCTTTATTTGATTTTTTAAAGAAGAAAAAGAAAATTTCTGAAACCCCGTCCCCTGTAAAAGCAGCAGACATTAAGCAGGAATACAAGAACCTAAAGAAAAAAGTATATTCTGAACACGATAAAGTTAGAGAGTCCCTATTGAACCTTTCTGAAGACTTTAAAGAAAGGGTAGCCAGACACACAGAAATTCTCGAGAAAGTAGACCTCTCCGACAAAAAAGAAGAAGACAAAGTGAAACGAGTAGTAAAAGGTAGTGTGAATGGTTTTATAGATCATCTTAATCGGCTCATTATGAAGATCAATCAGATTTTTGATGACGTCGACGAAAAGAAGACTGCTGCTCAACTCCAACATGCTACAAACAAGGCTCTTGCTGATTTTGAGACAAAATCATACGCAAGCTATGAAAAAGCAACATACCTTGTAGGGGATGAAATGGCTGATGTCCTTAAAACAATAAATAGTTTTTCGCGTGAGATGAAGCAAGTCATGGACACAAACAAACAAAGCATAGAAAGATTAGCTGAGATTACTAGCATAGAACAGATGAAAAAGAATGTTAAATATGCAAAAAAAGAAGTTGAAAATATAGACGAGAACATATCAAATGCAGAGAAACGAATGAAAGAATTGCATGAAGAAATTCAAAGACTGAAGTCTAGAAAAGAAGAGATTCAAGATTCTGATAAATATAAGCAAATGACTGAAAAGAAAAATGAACTTTCTAAAACAGAGAAAGAAATTAGCTCCATGATTGATTCTCTGAGTAAGGAAGTTGATCTGAAAGAGTTGGCAAAGAGATGGCATTCTAGCAATAAAAAAATGAATATAATCAAAAGATATAGAAGTAATTTCAAAGAAGAGTTCAGGACAGATCTAGGAGAAGAGCTTATCTCATTGCATGATGAAAATATAGAGAAAAACATTATCGACGAAATCAAGAAAGTACAATCTCTCGATAAAAAGAAAAAAGAACTCACAGAGTCTATAGATGTACAAGACCCAATAGAAGAAATTAATTCAGATATTGCAAAATATGAAGAAAGCATAAAATCTATCAAAGAATTGAACTCAAAGCTAAAAGAGACAAAATCAGAAAAAGAAAAGATAGTAAATTCAATGAAAGAAGAAATAATAAAACGAGTAAAATCTATTGTTTAATTCTTAATTTAATATAAAAATCGCAAAATTAAGCACGGTTGCAAACAAAACCCATAAAAGATATGGAAATAGTAAATATGCAGCGGGCTTTGAGATTCTATAAAAGAGAATAATGTTAGCGACAATCGCAGTTATCAGTAAGAATATACCGACTAAACCTAATGTAGGACTCTCAAGTCCAAAAAACAATAAGGACCAAAGCATATTGAGGACAATTTGTATTGTGAATATGATTAATGCATTTCTTTTAAGTTTTCTAAATTTTCTATCATCTTTTCTCTTGGAATTATATACAAGAAATAATGATATCCCTATTAGTATGAACAACAGTGTCCAAACAGGTCCGAAAATCCAGTTTGGCGGATTAAAAGATGGTTTTGCAATAGTAGAGTACCAAGTATCAATCTTTGAGGTAGTAAAAAATGAGCCAATAAAGCCTGCAAGGAGCGGTATTGTTATGCATACAACCACATTCAATATTTTTTTAATGTCCATCTTAATAATATTCTAATTCAATAATTTAAATATATTGTCATATCTTTAAACCTATTTTCGCTATCTTTAAAAACAGCTTCTGATTAGTCCGTTTTAGGATTAACACGGAAACTAGTTTCGGGTAATCAAAATGAAAGTATACATTGAAAGAACAAATGAAAATAAGAATTGCACAGCAAAGACTGTAGAAGATCTGCTTAAAACTCTTGAGATTAATCCAGACACCGTTCTTGTTTCAAAAAACAATCAAATTGTTCTGCCTGATGAAAAACTATCCGATACTGATGAAGTGAAAATTCTATCTGTAGTATCAGGTGGTTGAATGAAGTGTGATAAATGTTCGGAGAAGGCAGTCTATACTACAACAGGACAAGCTTATTGTAAACTTCATTTTATAGATTATTTTGAAAAAAAAGTTCTGAAAACAATCAAGAAATTTAAATTAATCGAGCAAGGAGATAAAGTCTGTGTGGCCACATCTGGGGGCAAAGACAGTCTTTCTGTATTGTATATGACTATGAAATACTGTAGAAAGCAAAACATTGATTTCTTCGCCCTAGCAATAGATGAAGGCATACAAGATTACAGAGACCATACACTTGATGATCTAGATAAATATTGTAATCAATATAATATAGAACTAAAGGTTCTGTCATTCAAAAAAACATTCGGAGAAACGCTTGACAATTTGACTGAAAAAGCAATTAAACAATTTGGGAAGAAACCTTGCACTGTTTGTGGAATATTACGGAGAACACTCTTGAACAAGGGATCGCGGGCTCTTGGAGCAACAAAACTAGTAACCGGGCACAACCTTGATGATGAAACTCAATCCTTATTGATGAATCTTTTGAAAGGGAATATGGGCCATAATGCGTCTCTTGGACCAATAACAGGGCTCTCTACAAACAAAAATTTCATACCACGTATAAAACCACTATATTTCATATCAGAGAAAGAAAGCCGTCTCTTTGCGTTCTTGAAAGAGTTTAAGGTTAACTTTAGTGAATGTCCTAATATTGCTCTTTCATTCAGAGCTTCAGTAAGAGATCAGTTAAATGAGATTGAGAATAATAATCCCGGTTCAAAAACAGGGATGGTAAACGCGTTCCTTGAAATACTTCCGCTCTTAAAAGAAAAATATAGGAAAGAAAGAAAAAGCTTCAAGTATTGTGAAAAATGTGGTGAACCATGCTCTGGTAAAATTTGCAACACTTGCAAACTTGAAGAAGAATTGGGTCTCAAAGTAAAACCATTAAAGGTATAGAAATAATGACAAAAGATGAAAAGAAGAAAACCGTACTAATCATTGGTGTTGGTGGATTAGGCTGCACTGTAGCATCGCTGCTTGCCAGAAAAACAATCAATCTTATTTTGATGGATGGTGACATTGTCGAGAAAAGTAATTTGGACAGACAACTTCTATTTTTCAATGAAGATATAGGAAAACCAAAAGTAGAAGTTGCGAAAAATAAACTATCAGATTTTACCAAAATGAAATCCATATTTGACAATTTTAATGAGAAGACAATTCAAAGACACGCGAAGCTTTTCAATAATATCGACTTAATAGTAGATTGTACAGACAACATGGAGTCGAGAGTGACCATCAATAGATTTAGTTTAAAGACTAATATTCCATGGATATATTCTGCAGTTGTTAAAGACATAGGCGCAATATACTTCAATAATCCTAAAGATAAGAATAGAGCTTGTTTTGAATGTTTTTCAAAAGAAAAAGTTGGTGAATCAAGTTGCAAAGTGGGTGTAGAAAATACTTCAGTCTCGATGGTTGCTTCTTTGACTGCAAAAATGGCCATTGATTTTTTATCTTATGAAAGATATAATGAAAATTTGCTGAGGATTTCAGGATACTCAATATGCGAAATAAAGACAAAGAAAAGAGAGAATTGTATTTGTTCAATGGAACGCAGGCGATAAAAATGCATGAAACCAAAGAGCAAGAATATTGTGAAGAACTCGTCAAATGGATTGAAGAAAATAAACCCACTGAAGACAAATTGATGAGGCAAAAAACAATTCTTAGTAGAAAATATCATCTTCCGAAAATCCCGACAAATATATTTATTCTACTCAATGCACCAAATAATAAAATAAGTGCCTTAAGGAAATATCTAAAAACAAAACCGTCAAGAACAGCTTCCGGTGTTTCTGTCATTGCTACTATGACTAAGCCATTTGATTGCCCACATGGTTCTTGTATATATTGTCCTGGAGGAGTATCTAGCAGCTTTGGTGACACTCCTAAGAGTTATACTGGAAAGGAACCCAGCACTATGCGCGGGATGAGAAATAATTATGATCCCTATAGAATTATCTTCAATAGGCTTGAGCAGTATCTTGCAATGGGTCAGAACGCAGACAAGATTGAGCAGATAATCATGGGGGGCACATTCCCATCTCTTCCAAAAAAGTACCAAGAAGAGTATATATATTTCTCTTTCAAAGCATACAATGATTTTTCAAAAGAATTCTACAAGAAAGGCTTACTTGATATAAAAAAATTCAAAAAATTTTTTGAGCTTCCCGGCGATATACGCGATGAAAAACGCGTAGGAAGAATAAAGAAAAAAGTGCTTTCTCTAAAGAAGTCAAATATTAAATCGCTAAAAAAAGAACAAAAACAGAATGAAGATTCCGTTGTAAGATGTATAGGGATTACTGTAGAAACAAAACCAGACTGGGGATTCAAAGAACACGGGCTTATACTTCTTAATTATGGTGTAACTCGAATTGAATTAGGTATAC
>CAZOXV010000065.1:0-6325 GCA_964583935.1 uncultured Methanosarcinales archaeon
GCTTTTAGTTCTTTGATGACAGCCATTGCTTTAGCTGACAAATAAACACCCCAAATTATTTTTAATTTAATGATTTATAAAACCTATCAGAAATTTTTGGAAAAAGACATATATGAGCTGTCCCACAATATTACACAGCTGGTCTTTAGCAATCCGGGTTCGAATCCCGGCGGGCGCATTTTGCGTAGCAAAATGCTGCGCCGGTCTTCTCAGTGCACCCTAAATTCAAAAACGAATTTAGTGGCAGCCACTCGCTTCGCTCACGGCAATCCCGGTGAGAGATTCTACACTGAATAAACAAAAGATATATATTGAAAACTGCATTCTTTCACTATATGATAACTCAGGTTGCTATTGCTGTTGCTATTCTTGTACTAGGTATACCTCTTGCTAAAATTATTGAAGGTATTGTTGTTTCTCTTCCTAGAAAAAAAAACGGCGCTAAACTTGAAAAGCCTGCAATAGGTACCATCGCATTTCATGCAGCCATGACGATAATACTTGTTGTAACATTGGGTTATATCAATATAAACATAAATTTTGAAGTGATACTTGAGCATGTGAATGTTCTTTCTGACGCTCTCTCAATCATAATAGTAATTTCTTGTACAATCGTTCTAACACGACTTCTTATGATGATACTATAAGATTTAATGCATAGAGGTGGTCTCGATCACCTCATAGAACGCTATGCTATTAGTAGCTTGTATTCTCTAGGTTACTGGATTCTGAGTTTTTTCATTCTTTCTTCTTTTGGAAGCACTTTGTTTCATATTGCAGGATATGATGTTGAGCCTTTTCTGAATATACTAAGATTGATTGCAGCACCAATCTTTCTTTTAGTTATTTTGTTGTTCTTCATGGCAACCAAGGATATTGCAAAAGAATATGGTCTGGGTATCTATGTAAAGCATTCAAAGTTGATTCGCGTTGGTCAGTATGTAATATCTGGAGATGATGAAATGAAAGTTCACAAGTTTAAGATTCTCGGAGTTGTGCTTACTGGTAAGAGCAAAAATACTTTTATTCCATATTCAAAAATAGTTGATGGTGTTTCTTTCAAGAAGATTAAAACAGTTATTGAAAAGCTTGAAGATATAAAGCAACAATATGTTGCTCAAGATCCTAGTTATTGTGGACCAGCATCTCTTTCAATGGTTCTTAAAATGTTTGGCTATGATTATTCTCAGCACC
Organism: uncultured Methanosarcinales archaeon; assembly: GCA_964583935.1. Lineage (GTDB taxonomy): Archaea > Nanobdellota > Nanobdellia > Woesearchaeales > CAZJJJ01 > CAZJJJ01. The sequence goes on from CAZOXV010000065.1 coordinate 1,195, forward strand.
AGATTGGCGATGCAGCGAAAACCAAGGTATCTAAACATGGCGAACCTGCCGGCACAACTCCGCAGTCTTTGATTGATGTTGCAAAAGAATTAACTGATGAGAAGGTTGTTGGGGTCTGGATTGATTTTGACCATATAACTGATTTGCGTGCAGAACTTTTAAGTTGGCTGAGTGATGATGCACTCATAATAATAGATTACAAGAAATCATATTTGTTTAGTAGTGCAAAGAAGGCTCATTACTCTGTATGTCTTGGTGTTAATGGACAAGAACTTTTGTTGCTCGACCCAAGTAGTAAGGCTGGTGGAGTTTACTATGCTGATTCCATGCGTGTTGCTGCTGGCATGGACACATTCTCTGCATTATTCAATGGTAAAAGAGGATATCTTGTGTTTGCGGTTGATGGAACGCCTGCACACAGACGAATAACTGATGGACTAATCTACTTTGATGAGAACTTTTATAGCACATTTAACAAAAAACTTTCAAAACTACTTGTCGATTTGCACGAAAAGACTTCAAAGGTAAAAGGGATTTTACCAAAGAAAATAGATAATCTTCTTACGAACAATGAGAAAATAACAAGGTTGTGGAGACCTAAAAAGAGGAAAGAAGATAACGAATAGACTGGTATGATTACTTCTTATGTTCTTTGCAACAATGAAAGCTTTTGATTACAGAAAGAGTTGCGAATATGCAGAAGCCAACTCCCAATCCTGTGAAAAGCCCACCAGGAACATTGCCGAAAATAAAACCCAGACCCATTCCTCCGAGCACGCCCGCAGGTATAAACAATGCTTCGGGTTCATCATCTTTAGTTTTACATGCATGAGCATTATTCTCTTTTACCGTTTTACTTTTTGCCATGATCATATTTTTGATTATATGGTTTATATATTTTTCTGAAACATGACTTTTCTTTTCATGTTTAGGATGCTAGTCATTTCTCGTCTAGAATTGCGGTCTCTCTTTTTTTAAGTATCATACTTCCTATTACAAAAGACAGTATTGCTACAAGCCATACGTTCAAGAACAAACCCCACCATATTCCCATTATCCCATAATCAAGTATGAAATGTACTATTGCAAGAATTATTGTTGGAAAGACAACTTGTCTTGTGAGTGATATCTCGAGAGCTGTGAATGGTTTCTTCATTCCTCTGAGCATTGCAGCATTCTGTGAGAATAAGATGTATCCAAAAAAAGTTGGTGAGATTATCCTCAAATATAGCACACCAATTTTTATTACTTCAGGATTACCAGAGAATATTCGCATCAAGCTTTCAGCAAACACAAATGCAAACACCCCACCAATTAATGAGACGAAGAAACCAAACTTGATTGCGGCGTATCTTGCTTGTTTTATTCTTTTCATTTTCTTTGCACCATTGTTTTGGCCTACAAGCGAAGTAAGCGCCATGTTTAATCCTATGGCTGGTAGAATTGCAATCTGTTCAATTCTCGTTGCGATACCGAATGCAGCAACAGCATCATTCCCAAAACTGCTTACGAAGAACGTAATTATGAAAATTCCTAGAGCTATTGTGGCCATATTAAGGCTGGCGGGTATTCCTTGTGATGCAATCTCTTTGAAAACAGCAAATTTAGGTATGAGCGATTTAGGATTTAATTTTTCCCATAGCTCATATTTTGTCAGATGATAAAATGCATATATACATCCCAAGAACTGTATAAAAACTGTGGCCAGAGCGATGCCTCTTATTCCCATGGCAGGCACACCAAATCCACCGAACATAAACCATGGATCAAGAATGAGGTTTAAGAAAAAACCAGCAATTAACATGTTTCTGAATATTTTTGTATCGCCTTTTGCGAGCATGGGCGATATACCCATCTGGACAAGCAGGAAAAACACTGAACCAAGCACTATTGTATTCATATAATCTAAAGCCATGCCGAGGTATTCTCCTTCTGAACCAAGAAGCTTGAATGCATAGGGAGTTACTATAAGTCCAAAAATTGTGAGAATGATTCCAAATATAATGGCGAAAGCTATACCTTGATGTATGTAGCTTCTTGCCTTTTTCTTATTTCCTTCTCCTAGTGCATTTGATATGAGTGCCGTGGCACCTTGTGATATACCTGAGCCAAACGCTATTATTATGAAGAAGATTGGGAACGAAATTGAAAGTGCTGCTAGCGCTTCAGTTGATATTTGTCCTGCATAGAACGTATCCACTACATTGTACATTGTGTTAAAGAAGAATCCAATACTTGCAGGTATTGCAATCCTCAACATGTGTTTTTTAATATCTCCCTTTATTAAGTTCATCCACGTGCTGAGAAGTATCTTGTTTATAAATGTTATTTTTACAATACATCACCTATTTTTTGAAATCACACCATGCAGTATACAAATAACTTATCCTTGATGACCCTTTTATTGCTAAATTTTTAATATTCATGGTGATTTTCCAGTTTGTGTCAAGAAATGTATTATCTATAAGACAACTCCGTGCTGATGATATGCCAGATATTGAAAGTATTTTAGACCGATCTTTCTCACATGACGAGATTAGGAGAAGTTATACCACTGAGCTTGATTATCTGATCAAAAACGGGGTTGATAGGTATTTACTTTGTGCTGACTCGGGACTTGATGTTATTGGTTTTATACATGGAACTAATGGCGATAATGCAGGAGAAGTCGATTATATAGCTGTTGATACGGATTATAGAAAGGAGGGTGTAGGCAAATCCCTTATGTCTGAATTGGCACATAGGTTCCGTGATGATGGAATGTATTCTATAATGCTTGTTCCCACAGTCGATTCTGTTGGATTTTACAAGAGTCTTGGTTTTCACATGAATGGACAGTCAAAGATGATGGCTAACGTGGATGATATCTTGAAAAATTCTTCTTACTAAAACTTTTCTGTGATTTGTATTTAGTTTGGGTTATGCATAGTTTTATAACTTGACTTCGGTTCTAAGAATCATGAAAATATTATTTGTTTATCCAAAATATCCCGAGACTTTTTGGAGTTTTAAACATGTTCTCAAGTTTATATCCAAAAAAGCAGCATTTCCTCCTCTGGGAATACTTACTATATCATCCATGCTTCCTAGAAAGTACGAGAGAAAGCTCATTGACTTGAATGTTGAAGAGCTAAAAGAAAAAGACATATTATGGGCCGATTACATTTTCATAAGTGCAATGATTGTTCAAAGAGATTCTGTTCTCCAAATTTCTGAGAGGGTAAAACAATTTGGGAAAAAAGTTGTTGTTGGTGGTCCTTTATTTTCTGAAGCGAATATAGATGATTTTCCATATGTCGATCATTTTGTTTTGGATGAGGGCGAGGTTACTTTACCAATGCTAGTGAACGATATTGAGTCTGGCGAGTCTGTTAAAAGATTTTATTCTAGCAAATTAAAACCAGATATTACATCTGCATCTATTCCTGATTGGAAGATTATGAATATGAAGAAGTATGCTACCATGTTGGTTCAATTCTCCCGTGGTTGTCCTTTTGATTGTGATTTCTGTGACATAACGAGGTTGAATGGAAGAATCCCAAGAACTAAATCTCCGCAACAGTTGATATCTGAACTTGATTCTTTATATAAGAGTGGCTGGCGTGGTTCTGTTTTCATTGTTGATGATAATTTTATTGGAAATAAGGCGAGAGTAAAAGAGGTATTGCGATGGATTTATAGATGGAATAAATCAAAAGAATTTCCTTTTTCTTTTCTTACAGAGGCGTCTCTTGATCTTGCAGATGACCATGAGTTGATGTCTCTCATGGCTAAAGCCAATTTCCAATCAGTATTCTTAGGGATTGAGACCCCTGAGAAAGATTCTCTCCAAGAATGTAATAAATTCCAGAACTCTACGAGAGATATCGAGCAATCTGTTAAGCGTATACAAAGAAATGGTCTTCAAGTGCAAGGAGGCTTTATATTAGGATTTGATAGTGATCCTATTAATATTTTTCAGAAGCAGATTGAATTTATACAGCAAATAGGTGTTGTTACTGCAATGGTTGGATTGCTTAATGCTGTACCAGGAACAAAACTGTATTCTCGCTTGAGGAATGAAGGTAGAATTGTAGACAATTCCAAAGGAAATAATACGGACGCAACTCTTAATTATATACCAAAGATGAATAAAGAAGTCTTAATTAATGGATATAAGGATGTGATGAAAACCCTGTATTCTTCTAAAAAATACTATGAACGTATTTTGACTTTCCTTGAACATTATAGACCAAAGATGCCAAAATCATCAATGTCTTTTAGAGATATTAAAGCGTTACTCATCTCTGTGTGGTTGTTAGGAATTATTGATGGCGGAAGAAAATATTATTGGAAGATTGTAACAAGAACACTTATTAAACATCGTAAAGCTTTTCCTGCTGTAATGACTCTCCTTATATATGGCTTTCATTTCAAGAAGATGACTAGAGCACTGTGATCTGCTGTAAACCATTATAGAGTTGGCCAACACCACAAAGTTGACTTAGTTTGTCATAGCAAGATTAATAAATCTCTTCTTCAGAAAAAGTGTTATGAGAAAAGTGAAGCGTTCTCCCACCAAACGTTCTCCATCTACTAAGGCTTCTAAACAGAAATCTTCTTTGCCAAGAAAAAACGAGATGATTGAGCTTAATAAGACGCTCCCAAGAGCAAAGGAAGAAGAATATCTGGTTCAATTTTCTACAACACACCATAATGCAGTTTTGTTGATTGTTCTGTGTGCAACTTTTATTGTTCAAGGAGTTTTAAGATATCTTGAAACAATGAATCGTCTGAATTATGTAAAGCCCTGGTTTGTTATGGTACTGCTTGCATTGATGTTCTTGATAACATCCGTGGCAACGATAATATTGTCCAGTGTTCTAGCCCCTTTAAAATTTAAGCGTGGCATGGGTTTGCTCAGCTTTTTCTTTTTTGTAGGGGGATTTATCCTGTTTTTCGCGTCTTTGATTTTCCTTCTTTTCATTATTTGATCCTCTTATTTCAACAAAAACATTTATAAATTATACCTTGTTCTTGATGTCATCGAGAGAGAAAGAAGAAAGACTGGTTTTTCTCTGGGAATGGGATTTTTAAATGAAAGAGAAACCCTTGTTACCGACTTTAAGAGAACGAAAGAGATACCTTGTAT
>CAZOXV010000066.1:0-6323 GCA_964583935.1 uncultured Methanosarcinales archaeon
TATAGTAAACTTTTTAAATAGCTCCAATTTTCTGTGGGGTTATGGAAGGAATTATTGTGAATTTTCGGTCTGCAAGACACCACCAGGATCAGAATCAACTAATTGTATCTGTATCTTCTGTATCTGATAGAAATTCAGCAGAGAAGCTTATTGGTAAGAAGGTATCATACTCCTGTGAGGGTAAGCAGAAGAAAGTTATTTCAGGAGAAGTTGCTTCTGCACATGGTAATTCTGGTGCGCTTCGCGCTATATTTGAGAAAGGTTTACCAGGCCAGTGTATTGGCAGAAAAGTAAAGATTGAGTAATTTTTTCTTAGTTTTCTTAAATTTATACTCCAAAACATCTATTTTGGCAGAAATATTTATAAATGATTTTTCTTATAATTAACGTAGTACGATAATCTTTACTGAAGAGGTGAATGTTAATGTTCAAAAAAGGTTCATTGAGTCTGTCTATAAATGCTATCGTTGTTCTTATCTTGGCGGTTACTATGCTTGGATTGGGTCTTCTTTTCATGAATAATATGATGGGAAGTTCTATGGATCAGTTATCAAGTGTTGCGGATAGTATTAAAGATCAAATGATTGAAAGAATAAGATCAGGAAATGAGAAGCTTGTTTTCGATTCCAACGATTTTGAAGTTAAGCGTTCAGGGCAGGAAGAATATTATTATGGTGTTCTTAATCAGCTACAGCAACAGGAATCGTTCCACATATATTTTGGTTGCGATGATGCAATGAGCGATGAAGAGATGGAAAAATCAACTATAAATGAGTATGTGGATTTTGATTACATTCCAAGGACTATACCTCTTGGTAAAAACGAGATTGATGTTCAGAAGGTTCTTATACGTGTAAGTCCTCAGGCAAAAGCGACCACCTACAGATGTGCTATCTTTATAGGTGATGATGAAAGTCCTGTAAGTGAGGTTAGTAGAAGTCCTGAAAATGCAGGCGATAATTTTGAGTCTTTGACAGCTGAGGACGCACAGGGCACAATTTATGCAGAAAGATATTTCTTTGTGAGCGTAGACTAAGGTGATTGTTATGGTTAAGAAAAATGTGAAATCAACTTATGCAAAGAGGGTCCATCCAAGAGGTCCATCTGGGAGAAGACATTTGTCACATGAGCAAGAGTTTGAGATAATGAAACTTGTTCTTGATAAGTTTCTTTGGGTTGGACTTGGTGTAATGGTATACGGTATTTGGAAAGTGATGAATACAGGTACAGAATCTCTTCTTCAAGGTATAGGGTTTGTTTTAGTTGGTGTTGTTGTATTGATGCTTTTCATGGCTCTACTCATCAAAGAGTTTGAATTCATAGAGTGATTATGGATGGTAAACCCGCTGAGATTCAAAAAAGCTAGTCTTGATCTTAGTGTTGGATTTTTGGTGCGGCTTATTATGGCTATTGTTGTTTTTGGTTTTGGTATTCTTATTGTTAGAAATATTTTTTCGTCGGCAGAGTCTGGTGACCTTACGCGAAATATTGATGTCGAAGTTGAGGAGCAAATTAGACTTCTGATGGACAGTGGTGAATCTATTCTTGTTTTTCCTGAAGAGATAAGGACATCAAGAAATAAGGTGGCTAGTTTTGGTCTCGGTGTTTTGAATAAATTGGAGATGCCAGGTGTTACGAAGTTCTCTATTAAGGTTGAGTGCTATAGGTTTATCCCGCACGGTGGCGTTTCCGAAGAAAGTTGTCCAGAATTATCTGAAACATGGACATTTAGCGATTATCCTGAGATGGAAGTGCGAAATAACGATGAAGGTACAGTGGCTATCCCTGTTTTGGCATCTGATGCATCTAAAGGCACATATGTGTATAATGTTATTGTGGATTACCATAACGACGCGATGGATTTAGGCGGAAGATACGGGATTACCAAGTTTAGACTTGTGATAACTTGATCTTTATTTGATTGATTTTTATTTGTTATTGCCTTTTTAAGATTATTAATTTATTATTAGTTTGTTAGTGTGTGAATATGAAATCTGAAAGAGCATCCTTGGAGATAAGTACAAGTTTTCTTGTAAAGTTAATTATAGCTATCGTTGTATTTGGTATGGGTCTACTTATTGTCAGAAATATCTTTTCTGCTACAGAGTCTGGTGAGCTCACTGAAGGTATGACATTGGAGATGGAGAACCAGATACGTGGTCTGATGAATAGTGGTGATACTGTTGTTATGTTTCCTGAACAGATAGAAACTACCCCGAATAAAGTTGCAGTTTTCGGTCTTGGTGTGCTTAATATTATGGACCAAGCCTTATTTAATATGGAATTGTCGTGTGGTAGTTTCACACCACAAAATTCGGATGATTCGGTTGCTTGTCAAGAAGATTATGAAGATTGGTTTTTGCCCGATTATCCTTCTCTTAACTTAGATACTGATGAGGAAGGTACTATTTCAATACCTGTTCTTCCTTCCACTGCTGAAAAAGGGACATATGTCTTTAATGTAAGGGTTTTCTATGACTCCGTTGATGTTGTTGAGGGAGAATATGGGATTGTCAGATTTTGGTTGACTGTAAAATAGTTTTTCAATTATTTTATTCTTATTCTATCTCCTATCCTTGTATTAGTTTGTCTTAATGTTCCGCTAGGAAACTCGATAAAATACCTGCTCTTTTTTTTTGGGATTACTGATGGAGTGAAAGGTCTTATGTTTTCTTTTGCTTCAATAACTTCGAATTTTTTATTGAGCCATATTATATCTATAGGGAAGAAGACAAAAAGCATATGTATAGATCCAAGGATGTCTTTGTTAAACTCAAAAACATATCCTTCGTCGATTAGTTGTCTTTTGAACATCAGTCCGGTTCCTCTTGAAAGAATCGTATTGCATTTCTTCTCTTTATTAGCCAGAACTACTTTTTTTGTTAGATTCTCTATCATACTTCTATTTTGCCTCTTTTTTTTATAAACTTTTATATATTAATCTTGAATAACTTCTGTTATGCTCGACATAAAATTTGTTAGGGAAAATCCGGAACTTGTGAAGGAAAACATGAAGAAGAAATTCATGGATGAGTCGCTTGTTAATCAAGTACTCGATCTTGATGTAAAGACAAGGGAACTTATGGGTGAAGCTCAGAAACTAAGGCATTCACGAAATACTCTTAGTAAATCCATCTCTGACTCAAAAAAAGCTGGAAAAAACGATGAAGCAGAGAGGCTTATGAACGAGGCCAAAGATATTCCAACTAAGATAAGTAATATTGAAACAGAACTAGCTTCCATAAAAGAGGCACAAGATAAACTTATGCTCAAGATACCGAATATTATGCATGAATCTGTACCGATAGGTAAGGATGATTCAGAGAATGTAGAGATTAAAAGATGGGGAGAACCACGAAAGTTCGATTTTCCTATTAGAAACCATGTAGAGATTCTTGAGTCTCTTGGTGTTGCTGACTTTGATACTTCTTCGAAGACCAGTGGTACGGGATTTTACTTTCTAAAAGGAGATCTTGCACTGCTTAACCAGGCGTTAATACGTTTTGCTATAGATTTCATGCAATCAAAGAACTACACATATATCGAGCCACCTCTTATGTTGCATAAAGATGTTCTTGATGCTGCAATGGATACAGAGTCTTTTAAAGACACAATATACTCAATTGAAGGGGAAGACCTTCATCTAATCGGAACAAGTGAGCATGCGTTGCTTGGAATTCACGCAAACAATGCAATACCTGAAACTGAACTCCCAAAGAAATATTATTCATATTCCATGTGTTTTAGGAAAGAGATTGGTAGCCATGGGATTAATGAGAAAGGTCTTTGGCGTACTCATCAATTTAACAAAGTTGAACAATTCATATTTTGTAAACCTGATGAATCATACAAGTATTATGATGAGCTTCTTAATAATTCAGAAGAGCTTTTCCAGAAATTAGGTTTGCCCTATCGTGTTATAGAATGCTGTTCAGGAGATCTTGCTGCTTGGAAAGCAAAATCTTGCGATATAGAAGTTTGGCGTCCAACTATTGATGGATATGGTGAAGTTACTTCGCTTACTAATTGTACTGCTTATCAGGCAAAAGGCTTAGCTATACGGGTTGTGTACAATGATGGAACTAGAGAAGTTTTGCACACTTTGAACAACACCGCTGTTGCTACTTCCAGGGCTCTTGTTGCATTAATAGAGAATTATCAAGAAGCAGATGGAACAGTTACTATACCGGATGTTCTTCGGCCTTACATTGGTAAAGATAAAATTTCAAGGTTATAGTCTTCCTGTTTATCTTTTTTCTTAGGTTTTCTAAGAGTTTTTTATTCTAAATCTAAAAATATAAAAGTATCTCCAACATAATTTAGCACATGAAAAGAAATCTGGCACCTGTACACCCAATTGTCTATCTTGTTATAGGGCTTGTTGTTGGGATCTCATCTATTTTTATCAATATGTCAGTAGAGAGCAATTTTGTAATTTTCGTTCTTCTTGGATTTTCAATAGCTGCTTATGGTGCTGTTAAAATGTTTATTTTTGGGTCAAGTAGACGTAAAGACAAGTCTGGTAATATAGCGCATGCCAAGAGCCGTAATGAACCAAATGATGATTTTGATGTGACTTTATCTAGTCATGAATCTTCCCTAGATAACAACGATAACGCAAATCAGCTTAATTTCTGTCCTTTTTGTGGCGCAAGAATAGAAGGTAGTGTTAATTTTTGCCCTTTTTGTGGCACACGTATAAACTAATTTTTGTTTTATTTCTGTATTTCCGAGTAATTTCTTTTTAATTCTCCTTATTACCATTATTATTGTTCTAAATAAATTTTATATATAAGTGGTTGATGCTTCTCTTTGAAAACAAAAAAATGGAAGATTGCGAGATTCTATAAATCAATATACAAGGAGAATTTCGCTAATTTCTTTAAAAAATACGAGGGATTTTGAATGACAGAAGAGAAACATGTTTATTTTTTTGATGAAGGCGATAAGTCAATGAAAGAGCTTCTTGGAGGAAAAGGAGCAAATCTTGCTGAGATGACAAAACTTGGCGTACCCGTACCTCCTGGATTTACTATAACAACAGAAGTCTGTGATTTATACTACAAAAATAACAAGCAGCATTCTGTTGAGGTTCTTGATCAGATAGAGGCTAATCTTAAGCGGCTAGAGTCTGAGATGGGAAAGCAATTGGGTGATTCTGATGATCCGCTTCTTGTTTCTGTAAGGAGTGGTGCTGCAAGCTCTATGCCAGGTATGATGGACACAGTCTTAAATTTGGGCCTAAATGACAATTCTGTTGAAGGTCTAGCAAAAAAGACTGACAATGAAAGATTTGCTTGGGACGCATATAGACGATTTATCAATATGTTTGGTAATGTTGTAATGGGCGTTAAAGGCGAGAAATTTGGCAAACTGCTTGATGATTACAAAGAGAATAAAGGTGTGGAAGATGATCTTGGGCTTGATATTTCTGATTTGAAGAATATAGTAGAAGAATTCAAAGCTTTGATTGTTGAGGAAAAAGGGAAATCTTTTCCGCAGGATCCTAGAGAACAGTTGCAGATGTCAATCGATGCTGTCTTTGGTTCTTGGAATAACGAGAGAGCTATCCTTTATAGAAGACTGAATAACATAACTGGTCTGCTTGGTACTGCTGTTAATGTACAGAGTATGGTCTTTGGTAATATGGGAGACACATCTGGAACAGGTGTAGCTTTTTCAAGAAATCCTTCTACGGGAGAGAAGAAGCTCTACGGAGAGTTCTTGATGAATGCACAGGGTGAAGATGTTGTCGCAGGAATACGGACTCCTAAAGATATTGAAGAGCTAAATAATATTATGCCAACAGCCTATAATGAATTTGTAAAGATTGTTGATAATCTCGAATCTCATTATAAGGACATGCAGGATATGGAGTTTACAATACAAGAAGGCAAGCTATTTTTCCTTCAGACACGGAATGGAAAGAGGACAGCACATGCAGCAGTTAAGATTGCCGTGGATATGGTCGATGAAGAAATCATCTCGCAAGATGAAGCAGTCCTAAGGGTTGATCCAAACTCTATAGATCAGCTTTTACATAAGCAACTAGATCCAACTGAAAGAAAGAACTTTGAAGCGATTGCTAAGGGTTTACCTGCATCACCAGGCGCTGCTGTTGGTGAGATTGTTTTTGATGCACATAGAGCTCATGATTTAGCTGAAAATGGAAGGGACGTTGTCCTTGTGCGTCTAGAAACTTCACCTGAAGATCTTATAGGAATGCATGCAGCAAAAGGTATTCTTACCGCGAGAGGTGGAATGACTTCTCACGCTGCTGTTGTTGCACGTGGTATGGGTAAATGCTGTGTTGCAGGATGCGG
>CAZOXV010000067.1:0-6288 GCA_964583935.1 uncultured Methanosarcinales archaeon
AAAGGTTAGTAAGGATATTGCTAGCTCTCTTGCTAGTGTTTCAAACAACATAAGGCTACTAGATAAAATAGCATCAGAATTGAAGAATTCTATTGACAAGTTGAATAGGAGGAACTAACATGCCAATAAACAAATACAAATGTAATGAGTGTGATTTTACAGAAGAATATGTTGAAAGCTTCTCAACATCAAAGGAAAATTGGCACCCAGAAAACTGTCCAAAATGTAAAGAAGGAAAGCTTGAAAAAGTGTTTGATATGGTGGGTGGTCATGGTGGTTTTGACATCGTGGGTTATTGTTATATGAACGAATATGGAAAGAAAAACTGGAAGAAACATCTTAGTCAAGAAGATCAGGCGAAGGTTCTAACAGAAAACAAAAATCCATATTAATTTATGTCATTAATAGAAGTAAATTGTCAACAAGAGAATTGTCCTGTCTTTAACAAGTGCTGCTTTCTTCCGACAACATTCTTCCATATAGACAATAAGGTAGATATTATGTTTGTAGGAATGGGTGGTGGTTCTGACGAAAGGAACCAGGGAAGACCTTTCGTAGGTCCTGCCGGGAAGAGACTAAAGACTTGTATACTCAAAGCTAAACATATTTGGGGAAAACCTTTTGGAGTAGCTTTCTCTAATACTATAAGAGATAATCCAGATGGTAACAGGGCACCAAGTAGTAAGGAACTAGATTTCTGCCTTGGTTTCTTATTCAGAGACATAAAAAGGTTGAAGAAAGTATACAATCTTAAAGTAGTTATGCCTCTAGGCAACCATGCCAAGTCTGTCTTCTTAGACAACAAAATAGGAATTACTTCTGATAGAAAAAACATATATTCGATCAACAACGACAATTTCGGTTCTATCATAGTAAAACCAAGTCTCCATCCATCATACCTTATAAGAAATGGTAAGTTTAATTCTCATGGAATAGACAAACTACTAATCGATGACATTCTTGAATCTTTGAGAAGGATAAGAATATTGTGAATAATTCTACAATACTGTATGACATGAAAGGTCTAATCTCAGTAATAAGTGATGGTTGTGACTTAGTGACAGCATTCAACAGGGTTATAAGTTACTTTGACCCGAATAAGAACAGAAACTATAAAACGAAGGTACTTGACTGTTCGCATTCTCATATATGGACAGAGAAGGATATGAAGTTATTCAACGTAGAAAGTACAAGAAATAAGTCCGGTTCTGTAATGAACAAAAAGTTTGATATAATAATATACGAACCTCCTCGAAACAAATCATTCTATCAAGACTCTATCAACTCATCAAAGATATTCTCCAAGATAATAAAACCAAAGGGTATAATTATTGTAAAGATGAACGACTTCAAGGAAAGAGGTTCTAAGGAACTCAAAGGAAGTTTTGAAGTATGGGATAGTTTCTCTGATGCTGGTTTCTATCTTTATGATAACATAGTTTATAACTTTCACAAACCTTCCAACACTTGTGATGTTCGTGACAGAGCAGAGATAATTCACCTGTATTTTATGATTTTCAAAAAGGGAGAGAGTAACAAATGAAATGTAATCAATGTGGAAAAGAATACACATACGAAAGTGTCAAGAAGCAGTATGGAACAATACACTTTGCTGAATATGGATGTTGTTCAGAGAAGTGTTATACTGAAAGAATGGTTGGTATTCCACCATCTGATAATAAGTAACGCCCGTAGCAGGATTCGAACCCGCACCGCAAGGATTTAGAGTCCTTCGTTCTACCTTTGAACTATACGGGCAATTAAGATGCTCTCCCGCTAGAGAGGTTGACCCAATGATACGCAATCTTATTGTTCATCTATAAGTTACCGTATCCAAATTTCCGCGCACCAGACAGTAGCTCTATTGATCTTCCTTGATCTCAACTACCACCCCTGCGTTTTAGGGGGTTACCCATTCATAGAGAGCATCGTTATTATTTAGAAGCTAAACCCAAATGCTTCAAATATTCTCTTACTCCATTCTTACCATCGTCAAAAATACAGATAGCAGTTGGAAGCTCACTCTTCAAGTCAGGTTCAATAAATATTGACATTTTAAATTTTGAAAATGTTCTATAGTGATCTCCGAGCTTTTCAATACTATATGAACCAAGACTGTTTACAAGAGTTTGTAAAGCTAATCCATTAAACACAGACAGACAAATCAAGTATTGATTATTCCATTCTTTGAACTCTTCAGGATGCTCAAGAGCATACTGGGCGAGCGCGTGCCCGCCCTGTATATACTTGTATGCCAAATCTTCCCGAAGAACAAGATACATTCTTGGTTCAAGAGGTAATTTCATCTTGGATTCCTTTGATGAGATTCCAATCAGGCTCATTACCTTTCCTAACAGACCTTTCGATTTGCCCATACTTCTTTCCTTTCAGTAAGCTATAAGCTATATGTTTGTGTCTAAAATCCTTAGATAGCTTTTCAACTTCATCTCCAAGTCCCCAAAGTCTCCATACTTTCTTTTTATTCTCTGAATCCAGATCAAATAAATTTTCTCCGAAAGCTAAACCACTTTTCTGATATTGTTTGTACTCTTGTTTTGTGGACTTTATTTCTTGAGCAATTGACTTAAGTTCTTCTTTTATAGATAGCATTTTGGTATTCATAATTTATACTCCTTATTTTTGATTATTATTTGTTCATTCTCTATTCGTGAATTGCGAATGGAGAATTAAGGAGGCTTATGAATTTTATGCTATGTGAAGCCCTAACCTTTCTTGTAGCTAAAGGAATCTATTTGAGCTTCTTTTAGAATTGTGGAAACAAATCTTTCTATCTGCTTCTTATTTTTGATCGGACCGTGAACGTGAACATTTCCCTTACTATTCTCTGTGACAATAAGGTGCTCAGATATATCGTCAAAGTCAAAGGGTGTACAATCATTGTCATCATCCAAACAGAAAAAGCATTCCATTGTTCAACTCCCTTTTATCATTATTTGCTTTCTTGTCAGTGTCTATCTTTTTGACCTTGATTTCCTTCTTAGGAAATCTTACACCGTATCTTTCTATATATGGCATTACTTCAGTAACCATTATATAAACATTTCACCGTAAAGTTGACTTGATTCCTCAGAAATATTATCAAGCTTATAAATGAATAATCGTACAAGAGCCAGAAAAACTATAACTCCAATTACGATAAGTCCTTTTTTATTTTTCATAATTCAACCTCCTATTTGGTACTGGCGATGGGATTCGAACCCACACTGTACTGGGCTTAAACCAGTTGCCTCTGCCAGTTGGGCTACGCCAGCAAAAATGGTACTCGGAGAGGGATTCGAACCCACACTGTACGGCGTTTGAAACCGTCGCCTCCTGCCAGTTGCGCTATCCGAGCATTCGTTCTTATTTATAATATACCATTTTCATTTACTTGTGTCAAGATTTTTCCAGTTTTTTCTGAAACAATTTTCATATACGAACCTCAATGTTCTAATTTGAATTCCTTCTTTCTAGGAGGTTCTGGATATCCTAACATCATATAGTGAGTCAAATCTTCAGGACAGTACCACTTTTGAGAATCCTCTGAGAAAAATTGACCCACAAAACTGTCAAAGTACCCTTTCTCAACAACGTTCCAATCTACACAAATGTAGCAATCAAAGACAAAGTCTGGAATTTTTGAAAATTGATCTATTTCAATCCAATCCATCTTCACCATCTTGTAGCTCCCTCAGTTCTTTTTTGGCTTCTTCTAATTTTGCTTTGGCCATTTCGATTTCTCTTTGTCGTGCCATAACCTCGTATTTTCTAGCTTCCTCTTCCTTTTTCTTTTTTACACCGAGAACTCTATCTCTTTCGTCAATGATTTCGAAACTTCCAATAGAAAACTCAACAAGGTCTGCTATGCCATATTCAGGCCATTTGTTGTAGAAGTAACTTATTTGTGCCCTTGCTGGTCCTGGCTTATTGTAAATTCTGGCGCTCTTCAGGTCGTCAACCCATGTTTCACCATACCCACCATACCCACCATATCCTTTTCTCCTGAACCACTTACCATCTTTGTTCCTGACAGCGTAAAACTTTATATCATCTAACTGGTTTTTGATATCACTATCCATAGAATTGTTGTCAATCTCGATTATGAAGTCCTTTGGCATGTTCTAACTCCTTTACTTTTTCTCTTATCTTATCAATCTTAGACTTGAATTTTTCAATTTTCTCTGAATAGTATTCAATTTCTGACAAGCAGTATTCCTCAGCAGATAGAAGACATTCTCTTTCCAGTCCGTCTTCTGTCCAGACATACTCTTTGCTATCTACATTTTCTCCGAAAATGTTACATCTCGAAATGACGTATTTGTTCTTTCTTCCGTCATTGTAGAACTTGATTATTTTTATAAAGCCGTTTCCAAAACGATAAACAGTATCAATTGGATACTTCATATTCCACTCCTAGCTCTTTCTTGTATTTTTCAAGACGAACCTTGTCAATTTCTTCCTTGATGGAATTATACTCAATCTCTAATATTTTGTTATCCTCGGTTGCTTCATCTATCATTTCCATAACTTCAGGAACATATTCAAAATATTCTTTCCAACCGGCAACTATTCCGTACTTATCAACGCCGATCTCTGGAGATAGTTTTATACGAACTCCAAAGGCTTCAACTATAGCCACTGAAAACAAAAGCACAAAAACAATGATTAGAAGCATACCCCACAGTTTCATTTGCTCTAAAAAGCTCATACAAACTCCTTTCAAAACTTTCTCTTCTTACCGTTATCCTTCATGTTCATTATAGGCTTAATCTTGAAAAGAATATTGGCGGTTGGCTCAATAGCCTTTTCGATTATTGAAGCATCCTTGTATGCTCCAGGAGCCTCGTCAATAGTAGAACCAACAACAGAAGTAGAATAAATTCCATCCATCTGCTTTTCGAAATCCTCAAGCTTCAACTTCTTCCTAGCCTGAGAACGAGACATAAGTCTACCAGCTCCATGTGGAGCAGAGCAGTTCCAATCAGGATTAGACTTACCCTCGCAGACAAGAATACCGTCACGCATATTAAACGGAACAATCATTCGCTCACCAACATAAGAACGGATAGCACCCTTACGAATAACAAAGTCACGGAAGTCGATGAAGTTGTGAACGGTTTCAATCCTGTCAACTGGCTCTACACCAAGAATGTCAAGAATGATATCCGCAATCCTCATCCTATTAACCTCAGCAAACTTCTGAGCAAAGATCATATCGTAAAGGTATCCCATTGCGTGCTCGTCCTCGAGCCACTGAAGGTCCTTAGAAAGATTATCATTTCCAAAAACGTCAAGACCAAGCTCCTTACGAGCCTCCTTGATCTTCTTCTTGATCTCCATTCCAGAATAGTCCTGACGAATCTTCTCGATACGATTCCTGAACTCTTCATTCTTCTGGTCACGAATAACCTTGGAAGCCATGTTCTGCCAGTAGTCACAAACACACTTACCAAAGTTACGAGAACCAGTGTGAATAACAATCCAGTAGTTATCAGAATTGTCCTTACCAACCTCGATGAAATGGTTTCCTCCACCGAGAGTTCCAATGGACTTTACAGTACGACCAAGATCAGCACTGATGGTCTTACACTTCTGCTCGAACCAGTTGATGTCGTATCCATCGAAGTAATGGTTGGTTCCGAACTTCTCATTGTAAGCCAAAGAGAAGTTGTGAGCAAGAGTCTTAACATCTCGCCAAGGGAAGTTCTTCATATCGTACTTGTCATGGCTTGACTGACCGTGAACATCAAAGCCAAAAGGAACACGCTTTCGAATCTTGTGGTCAAGCTTCGACATGGTAAGAGGAAGCTCCTTACCGATATTCAATGCCAACATCCCACAGCCAATGTCAACAGAAACCACAGCCGGAATAATCTTATCAGTCATTGGCATAGTGAAACCAATACAGCTAGACTTTCCAGTATGGCAATCTGGCATAATACGAACATGCTCAGTAAAGACAGGATGATTAATCATGTTAGTAACTTGAGCGATACACTCAGACTCAACATCATCAATCATTATGTGAGCATTAGTAAACTTTCCATTCAACTCAATCATTTTTAATCCTTTCGTTTTATTTGCCATCCTTGATATTCTTTACATTTTCCTTTAAGCATTGGAGTAACTTTCATATAAGTTAGTCCATTAAGTCAGACATTTTTATCTCCTTTACCATTCAATTCCGCGTTCGTCTTCTGCTTTACATTCCTCACATATTGTATTTTTAAGATTTATTGCCAACTGTTCTCTTTTATAAAGATATAAAATAACTTCAAGCAGTTCTTC
>CAZOXV010000068.1:0-6200 GCA_964583935.1 uncultured Methanosarcinales archaeon
TTTATCTGATGAGACTTTGCCATCTTTTATTGGAACATTAAAATCTACTCTAACTATTACTTTTTTATTTTTCAGTCCAACATTCTTTATCGTTCTTATTGCCATAGAAGATTTCATATGCTAACACATTATAAATTTTACCCTGAACTAGCTTTGTATCTGTTTAATAATATTAGGGAGCTCAGTTATTTCGTCAATCTCGAAATCAACGTATCCATAACTCTTTTTTGCAGCATACTCGCCTTTTTTCACCCAAACAGTTGTCATCCCAAGCTTCTTTGATGTAATAAGGTCAGTCTCAGGATGATCGCCAACAGAAATAGTCTCATGAGGATTTATCCCGGCAAATTCCAAGAATCTCTCATAGCATAGTCTATGGGGTTTGTTGTATCCTGTGTCATCGCTAGTAGAGATAAGTTTGAAATATTTCTTGACATCAAGTTTTTCTAAACGTCTCTCTTTGACAGGCCTGTTTCCATCAGAATCTGATAACAGATAGAGATTATATTTTTTTGAGAGTCTGGACAAAACAGACTTGGTCCCAGGGAATAATTTAATCCGCTTGATAATAAAATCCCAGTATTGAGAAACAAGTTCATCGATATCTTTCTTAGAATAAGTAATCCCTAGAACGTCAAGACAGTCTCGCAACCAGAATTCCCTTCCGTAATATTTCGGCTTACTTTTTACAAGTATGAACTTTGCTTTAGAATCTCTAAACTGTCTTGCAAACTTGGAGAATGGTATTTCACTTTTAAATTTCGCAGAAGCTATCTTTGCAAGATAAAGGTCTCCTGCATCCTCATGTTGCTGCCACTCCTCAAGTGTATTATCAAAATCAAAAAGTATGTTCTTTAGTTTTACTGAAGAAACATCAATACGTGCAGAATTTCTGGGATTTTTTAGATGTCTTACAACCTTTCTGTCTATTTCAACAGCAGATTTATTTGAACCAGTCATAAATGTCCTAGCATCAGTAAAGTTTGATTTCCTAATAACCATCTCATGATTGGATGAGAAAACAGGATTGAATAACCCAGATAAGAAATCTGTGTATCTTCCTGCAGATATAGACACAATAAGCTTTCTTTCGTTCAATTTTTTTCCAGCCCTTCCTATTAAATCAGAGAAACTTGTGTCCGCTGATATGCCTAGTATACAATCGCCTTTCTTAGACAAGGTCTTATCACGTGTGAATTCAAGTGTTGTCTTATGCTCTGAGAGAGTATTCTCATGTCCCTTCACTGTGAAAGATAAGTTTTTCATCATTAATCTTTGATAATATCTGTATATAAAACTTGCTTATTAAGTTGGCTCATCAATAAGTATCACTTAGACAAAAACAACTCCTCTCAGAAAAACTTTATAAAGTAATAGTCGCTCTTCTAGAATATGGAAAACACACAAGACCAAACAGATTCTCAGAATAATGTGAACCCACCATCTGAGAATATGGGAAAAGATGAGCAAGTAGGCTTTCACAAAGGTTCTCTCTCAACACTTGCAAAAGAAAGAGAAGAGCTATCTAGAATTTTGGGGATTGTTGAGCAGATTATGCAGATGCATGTCAAAGCTTTAAAAGATCTTGGAATCGATCTTCAGCAACAAGCACAGCAGGCACAACCACAACAAACACAATCCACACAAGCAGATGGGAAGCCTATAGAAGATTTGTTGAAATAAACCGTTTTTGTAATTGACTGGACGTCTTAGAACCTAACATTACAGGGCAATGGCCAGATTAAAACGGCAACATACAAATTAAAAGACTAATTCTAGATTCCTTTCCCTTTTTTCTTTAGCATAGAAACATCTAGAGATACAAGAAAAGTATATAAAAGAATATTGTATAGAATTAGGTATATGGATTATATAGATATGAAATATCATCCGAGGGAGAAAGAAGATTATATCTGCGAATATCGCATTATAGCGGATGACCTCACAGAAGCAGCATCATACATAGCATCAGAAACATCAATACAGGATTGGGAAGAAGTCAACAAATTGTTCCCGAGAACAAGCAACAAAATAAAACCAACAGTATATCATATCGATAACAAGAAGAATATAGTAAGGATAGCCTATCCTGGGGAACTTTTTGAAGAAGGATCAATCACACAGATTGTTTCAGCATTCTACGGAAAAGTTTCATCATTAGGTCTTATCAAGAATGTCAAACTTCTAGACATAAAATTTCCGTTGAAAGTTCTACACAAATTCTATGGACCAAGATACGGTATGGTGGGAATTATAAAAGAGATGGGAAGAGCAGGACCATTTTTCTCAACAACTTTAAAGAGATCAATGGCACTGGATCCTGATTCTCAAGCAGAGTTAGCATATAAGCTATGGGTTACAGGTGCAGATATCGTTAAAGAGGATCAGACTGTATACGATACATGGTATAATGGCTTCTATGATAGAGTTACAAAAACTATGCGAATGAAAGAAAGAGCAGAATCAGAAACAGGAAAGACAAAGATATACATACCAAATGTTACCGCGGAGGCTGCTGAAATGATTAAAAGGGCAGACTTTGTCAAAAATAAGGGCGGAGAATACATTATGGTAGACATGATTTCTTGTGGATTTTCAGGAATGCAAAGTGTAAGACGACACTGCCATCAATACATTTTTGGGACAAGAGCATACAGCGGAAGAGAAGTTAATGATTCAGAATCAGGTATATCTCTTATTGCACTTGCAAAGCTATCGAGATTGGCCGGTGTGGATATCTTTAACATAGGAACGCCGTCTGGAAGAATGGAAAGTCCATTGGCGGACTTAGAAGACTTAACATACATGCTAGAAGATAATTTCATAGAAAGAAAAAAACTCATTCTCGAACAAGAATGGAAGAATATAAGACCAGTAATATCTCTTGTCTCGGGCGGTATACATCCAGGTCATGTCCAGAAGTTAGCAGCGTTGTTAGGTCATGAAATAATAATTAATTCCACATCAGGAATATACAATCATCCAGATGGGCTTGAGCCAGGAATAATGGCTATGGTACACGCCATTGATGCTGCAAGACAAAGAATACATGTACGTGAATATGCAAAAAGACACAGAGAACTTGATAAAGCAATCCACAAGTGGGGAACAGGCTAGGATAACTTAACTGAAAAATAAATCTTTCAACCAATACAAAATTTTCTTTATAATACCTGCATTGACACATCTATCTTCGACGCAAAGATTGCTTTCACATTCAAAATTATTTTCGCAGCGACTTAGTTCATTCTTCTGAGGGCTGAATGTTCCAGCTAGAGAACAAAATTCTCCATCTTTGCGTATGCCATAGGAAAAACATTTTTCTTCATCATCAACACAGCCATCACACTGTGCATCAACAGAAAAAGAAAACAAAGAAAAAAGAAAAATAAGAGAAATGGGAATAAAAAGTCTTGGTAAAAGGCGTCTTCTGAAAAAAACCATGCACATCCTCACAATCTCATTTCTTCCCATAGTAAAAATACTTTTCAATCAAAACATCACTTGATTGATAATTCCCAACACGTGGATTCGAAGGCCTTTGTTCAGGGGGCTTCTGGTCACTGGAAGGGGCTGAAGAATTAGCTGAAGAACTATCTTCCACAAGTCTTCTTTGTGGTGAAGATTCAGCAGTTCCTAAAAAATTTCTATTCTGCGTTTGTGGAGGATTATGGGCACCACCGTCGTTTTCACTAAACGAATTATTAGTTCCATGGTGTATCATTGAATCCTGTTTTGATTGAAAATCAGAATTATCTGAAGATGTAGAAAATATAGATTCAGATTGAGGATTCTCTTTTTGTTCGGGTTGGGGTTGATGGGATTGATAGGATTGTGTCTGTGTGCTAGAACTTTCCTTATTCTCTCTGTATGTTCTTATAGTGTTCTCTTGAGAGACAATTCGTGAATTTAATTGTTTTATCTCTGATTCTAAGGAATTTATTTTTGATGCCTGACTTGTAAGCACCTCTTTAAATTTAGACAAATTAGTCTCAAAGTATGCTTTTAGCTTTTCAAAGTGAACTTGGCTATCTGCAGAAGATTTATGGTCTAATTTTGAAGGATCAACCATCTTATCCTTGATTCCATCAACAAAGGTACTTGAGAGCTGAATCTCTTCATTCGGATTTCGAGGAGCTCCAGAACTTTTTGAAGATTGGCCAGATTCCATATCGTTAATCAGGTTGATTGTATTAAATACTGTGTCACGAAGATTGACACTTTTGTCTTGTGAGTCCATAATAAAAACCTCCATTTGTGGGATAAACATAATTAATTTTTCATATTCCTGAAATCAAACATCTTCGTCAAATCGATAGAAGGTTCTGACGATGAATTTCCAGGGGAAGACTGTGAAGAAGACACATTAGAAACCTGTGCAATACTTTCTTGACGTTGCACATCCTGCTCAGAATGATTTTCATAAGAACCAGAATTGTCATTATTTGCTAAAGCTGACGCAAAAAAATCCTCATCAACCTCAAACTCTGCCTCGTAACGAGAAACTATGTTTGTAGAGTCTATCGACATTCTGTTATTATTCTCTTCTTCTTGTTGCATTACCATTTCTTTATGCACATCTCCTTTAAAAATGTTTTCAGTATTGTCGTCAGTAAAAGACTTCTCTTCAGATGACGAGGAATCCATATATCCTGATATAAGTGAAGTCTGTTCTTCTTCATTCCATTCAGGCATTGTTTCAACATTGTCATTCTCAATGAAATTTTCATTATTTTCGTCAATCTGACTTCTTGATTCATCTTTTACGCCAAGAGAATCATTCGAGACGCTCAAATCATGTATGGTGTTGGCAGACGAGAATTCATCAGATAAATCAAGCTCTTCTGTTAGCTCAACGTCTTGCATCTCACTATTATTAGTAATAGTATTCCCTGCATTATCATCAGTATTATTACCAGTATTATAACCCGTATTATAACCCGTAGTCTCTACAAAAGGTGTAGCAGAGTGTCCCATGCTATACTGTGTATCCTGGCTTGATGAACTTGATACAAAGATATCCTCAGAAACGTTTGGTTCTGATTGGCTTTTACCAATATTTTCAGTAGGAGCAACAGAAGTGTCAGCAGAAGAACTAGCGGAAAAGCCAGAATTTCCACTTACTGCAGAATGTATAGACTTAGGAATCTGCGAATAGACTCTATCTTCTACCATCTTCTGAGATATAGTTCTAGCCATATCTCTTGAAAAATCAAAACTTTCATAACTTTCATAAGACGAAGTTGAAGAAGGATTGGTTAGATTAGTGCGAGGGGTATTCCGCTGTGAATTACTAGAACCTGTCTGATTTCCGTTTGCTAACATTGAGTCAGGGAAACCCAACATCTTAGCTGCTGTCTGTATAGCATAATCCATTGAAGTAGTAAAGCCATTACTAAAGAGATTTTGAGCGAGTCGTTTTATCTGTTCTTCTTTATCCATTAAATATCACCTAACATATTTTTATCATCATCTTTTTTATCATCATTTTTAGTTTTTTTAACTTTTTTATGCAATAATATACTACCTGTAAGAATATACAAAAAGGAAATTGCCAGAACCAAAATTCTGACAGAGAAATCAAAGGAATTGAGAATCATTCCAATAGCTAAAAAAGTAGAAGTATAGAATCCTGCAGACATAATCTCACTAAAAATTATCTTTTTCTTTCGAATGACTTTTAGAATAAGAAAAACACCCAAAGAGAGTAAGACTAAAAGCACAATGAAAAGAAAAACAGAAAAGGCATAGTATCCAACTAAGAAGGAGGGAATCAAAAACACAGCAATCATACCCAGAAAACCAAAAATTTCTTCTTCGTATTCAAGGAGATTACCTACCTTTTCAAGTTCCCGTCTATTTTCACCATGGTTGTAGTAAAAAAAGTCTGAATCTATGTAATACATAGAATTCTTTGAAAGGTTTTGCGATATGTTTGAGGTTGTATCAATGATAAGAAATGATTCACCAAAGATCTCTATTGGTTTTTCTGTAGAAATTTCAGGGTCAAGTCTTAAAACTTCAAAGCCAGAAAAAGAACTTTCTAGATCCTTAATACCAGAAAAAATACTTGGCAAATAAACAAAACTTGAGCTTAATGTGCTGAGTGCTACGAGAACAAGTAAAAAGAGAATAGACCTTCTTAATGGACGCTCCCGCAGAGAGCTATATTTAAAAGGATTAAGCGAAAGAACGACATC
>CAZOXV010000069.1:0-6189 GCA_964583935.1 uncultured Methanosarcinales archaeon
TGCTTTTATCTCTTGTATCATATTCTTGGGTAATGTTAAGAATTTTATAAATTATTTTATCTCCTATACAAAACAATAGCTCCTCCAACTTGTTGGACTAGCTTAGAATTTGTCTTTTTTGCTATTTCTAATGGGACAGTTCTTCTGTTATTCATATCAAGAAATGCGGGAAGCATTTTTATCTTAATCAGGTGTCTTTTTTTGAGTTGCTCATTAATTTCTTTTAGAACACCCTCTGTAATTCCATTTTTACCAAGACGTAAAACTGGCTCGAAACCTTTTGACATTTCTTTCATCTCTTTGAAAGATTTTCTTGTATAATCTTCTTTCAATCTATCTGATGCTTTCATTATTCCAGAAAAATGAGTTATTGGTTAAAAATCTTTGCTCGTCATCCTAATTTTTTTATTATTTATTTTTTTATTGATGTATCTATTTCTTAATATTTAAATAATATGAGATTCATAGTATTGATAATGGCTAAGTCGTCTATGGGTGCAATATTCTTTTTTATGACATTGTTAGTTCTTGGAGTTTTTCTGTTCTTCTCTTTGTCTGACACTGTTACTACAAATATATCCTACCAAGGACTTTATGATTATTGTTTAATGCGTGATGATTGCTGTAAGGAATCAATTGAGCATATGCGTCAAAATAATTTGCTTCCTAAGTTGGATGACGATTGCCCAGAAAATTATTTTCCACAAAGTCTTGATTGTGAAGATTCTTTGTTTTGGTGTGAATTAAATGAAACTTTGGTGAATGTTACATCTGACACTTGACTGGGCTGTGTCCAAAGAATTCTGTGTATCTGTTTAAGGTGTGTTTTAAAGTCTGTTTGTCCAGTTAGTCCCTATTTTTAGCCTTTCTCTGCTCAGCAATTTTTTCAAGTAAACTCTTTTTTTGTTTAGGTTCTTTATGTGGGGTTGGTGGGTGTAGATAACTAGCAAAATCTTCTCTTTGTAAGACCGCCAATTTGTCTTCTAGCTCTCTTAGATAGGCTATGTTGCCTGTCTTGCACAAAAACTCCCATTCTGGCATTTTTTCTAAAATTTCTGATTTTGAAAAGTATTTCTCTTGTTTTCTTACTTTCTTATATTTCGAATAGCCCGTCCCATTACTATTTGACAATTTATTTATTGATTGTGACATTGATTCACACAATGTTTCTTCTGCAATATCTTCGGGACTCATAAAATCTAGCGCTCTAGCAGAAATCATCATATACCTGTTTTCTCCAACAGGTATGTTCAGAATGCTTCTGTGCCAGAAATAATCTCCTGTTACAGGGCACTGGCCTCTTCCAAGGTATTTACCCACCCTATTCCTAGACCGTTCTGTATATTTTTCGCTAGCATTTATTAGCTTATCTAAGCCTTTTGTCATGTATTCTGGTGTTTTCATGATGTGATTGTTCCTATTGTATTTATAAGTTTTTGTAATTTGTCACTCTTCAGTAGTTTTATTTTTCATTGGTAGACAAGTTTATATATCTGGCAAATTAGGTTCTTCTATGAAGAAACCAAAAGTTTCAATTGTAAAATGTAATTCATACAAGTTGGATTTAGTCAAGTCTGTCTTGCAGAAATCTCTTGATAATCTTGGTGGACTTAAAGTATTTATCAAAGAGGGAGAATCTGTTCTGCTTAAGCCAAATTTGTTGATGGCTAAGAAGGCTGAAGAATCTGTCACTACGCATCCCATTTTGATAGAAGCTTTGATACTTCTTCTAAAAAAACATAAAGTCGGGCGGATTGCTCTTGGCGATTCACCCGCAATGGAAAGTGCATTGAAAGTAATGAAGATATCTGGAATTTATGATGTTTGCAAGAAACATGATGTTGAAGTTTTAGAATTCACAGATGAAGTAGTGGTTAATGATGAAAGTAATTTTGTTGTGAAAAAGTTTTCAGTCGCGAAAGCTTCTAGTTCTTTTGATAAAATAATAAATCTTCCAAAAATGAAGACCCATTCTTTTACGATGTTTACCGGGGCTGTGAAGAATCTGTTTGGGTTTATTCCAGGGAAGACGAAACTTGTTTTTCATATAAAACATGCTCATCCACTTGAATTTTCAGGTATGCTACTTGATTTGAATAATTGCATTAAGCCCACACTGAATATAATGGATGGTATTATAGGAATGGAAGGGAATGGGCCTAGTGGAGGTGAGCCTAGAAGGTTTGGTGTGGTTTTGGCTGGTCAAGACGCTCTTTCTGTAGACAATGTGGCATCAACATTCTTAGGAATGAAAAACCTTCCCCTTATTGTTGCTGCACGTAGAAGGAACCTTTTAGCTTCAAGATTAGAAAATATTGAGATCATAGGTGAGAAACTGAGCAAGATTGTTCTTGATGATGTTGAATATCCAAAAATAGGTTTCATAGCTTCAGCTAGAGGAGCTTTGAGTATATTACGAAAACGAACTGCTAAGTATCCTTATGTTATTCCTTCAACATGTATTTCGTGTGGTCGTTGTGCGGATATATGTCCTGTTGATGCAATCTCTTTGAATAATTCTGGTTATGTCGATGATAGAAATGATGAGACAAAAACAAAAAGGATGCCTTTTTTTGATTATAAAAAATGCATAAGATGTTACTGTTGTCATGAGGTTTGTCCAGTAAAAGCGATTGATCTTGAAAAACCGGTTTTAGGTTTCATACGAAGATCTTCAAAGAAAAAAATTACGAACTAAAATTTTATATGTTTTTTATCGTTTTAGACTTTGTTTTGATTTCTTATGTGTTCTTAGTAAGATATTTATAATACTAAAATAAAAATATCAATATGAAACGGATAAATAATATTTTTGATTTTTACGACGTTATAAAAAAGAGCTCAAGAGTAAAAAGAAACATTGTTCAAAGACTTCTGAAGAATGATATTGCAACATCTTCTCAGATGAAATTTCTTAATGAATCCCTTGAAGCAATCCTTGATATTCCTAAAAAAAATGGAAGATACTATCTTCGAACATCGCGTTCAGGCTCTTCAGGAATTAGTTTTGATTTCTCTTACGAGATAGATGAACTAAAAAAGGACATTCTTTTTTTGAAATACGGAGAAAATGCACTCTTTGAACATCTGGGTAAGAATTCTAAGAGGTTTGATTCTGAAGTTAATCAAGTTATCAATTTCTTGGGTAAAGATGATTTAAACATATTTGCAACAGATCGTGATGGAACCATAAATAATTACTGTGGTACATATATGTCGTCTGTACAATCTGTTTATAATTCTTATTTTATTACAAAGTTTGCAAAATTAAAGGTTTCATTCCCTCTTATACTGACTTCTGCGCCATTATCAGGAATCATAAATATGAGTGTAAATCCTAAGAAATCATTTGTGTATGCCGGTTCTAAAGGAAGAGAATACATTGCTTTTAATGGCACTTTAAATCGTCAAACTGTTGAGAAAGAAAAAGAACTTTGTCTTAAGAAAGTTTCGAAACGTATTCTTAGTCTTCTTAATACTGATGAGTATAAGGTTTTTTCTTACATTGGTTCTGGATTTCAGATAAAATTTGGCCAGCTCACTGTTGCAAGACAGGATATCTCAGGTTCAATAAAAAAGAAAGATTCGCTCAATTTTCTGGATACTATAAAGAAGGTAGTTTCTGAAGTTGATAAAGACGGTTTTTTGGAGATAGAAGATACAGGCATGGATATAGAGATTATCTTGAAAGAGAATGATTCTGCTTTTGACAAAGGTGATGGCTTGAAGTTTGTTCTTGAGAGCTTAGATATTGATTCATCGAAAGGAGTTAATCTTGTTTGTGGCGATACGTCTTCAGATATACCTTTGTCGAAAAAGATGCACAGCCTAAACAAAAAAACAAAATCAATATTTGTCACTACTGATTCTAAACTTAAGAAGAAAATTTTAACTCAGAAGATTGGAAAAGTTTTATTTGTTTCAAGTCCTGATGTCCTTGTTTTAGGATTATTCCTTGCAACAAATGGTAAAAGTGATAAATGAGAACAACCATAGAAGAAGATAAGAGGTTGATTATTTTGGCAATTAATGGATGTAAAGGTGCTGTTTTTGATTTAGATGGTGTTATTACAGAAACTGCTAAAGTCCATTTCCTTGCTTGGAAAGAGATGTTTGATGAATTCTTAGAAAGACAGAAATTACCTGAGTTTACTCAAAAAGATTATCTTGATTATGTGGATGGTAAGCCTAGATATGATGGTGTTAAGAGTTTCCTCAATTCACGAAAATTGTCTTTGGATTGGGGAACTTCAAAAGACTCTCCCAAAAAGGAAACTGTGTGTGGTTTAGGGAACAAGAAGAACGAACTTTATACAAAGATAATACAAAAAGAAAAACCACATGTCTTCCAAAGTAGTGTTAATCTTGTCAAGAAGCTTAAGAAAGAAGGTTTGAAGGTTGGAATTGCTTCTTCAAGTAAAAACACGAAGACAATACTAAAAATATCTGGACTAACTTCACTGTTCGATATTGTTGTTGATGGAATTGTTTCTGAAAAGCTGGGCCTCAATGGAAAACCGGAACCTGATATTTTTGTCAAGGCCTCAAAAGATATGGGTGTAAAACCATCGCAATGTATTGTTTTTGAAGATGCAACTTCTGGTGTTCAGGCTGGCAAGAATGGTTCTTTTGGGCTTGTGGTTGGTGTGAAAAGAGGTAAAACAAATCTTAATGCTGCTGATATTATTGTGAATGATTTGGCTAAGTTAAAGCTTGATAAAATTAGATGGTGGTTTGCTGAGGGATTTAAGAAAAATACATGGAGTATTGATTACTATAGTTATAGTCCTGATGGTGAACCCGTTAGAGAGGCAATGTCAACTGTTGGTAACGGCTACTTAGGAAGCAGAGGTTGTCATGTCACACAAAAGGACGACTCTAAATTGCATTATCCTGCTACATACATTGCTGGAATATATAATAATACACCCAGTAAAGTTCATGGCAAGGATATATGGAATAATGACCTTGTTAATTGCCCAAATTGGCACCTTGTAAAGATTAAGATTGGTAATGAATTACTTAGCCCTTTAGACTCTAAAATTTTGGACTACCATCAAAAAGTTGATATGAAGAAAGGTATGTTATTTCAGAGTATTACTGTAGAAGACAACCGGGGAAGAATAACTCGCATCGACACAGAAAGGTTTGCAGGAATGCATAATTGTCATCTTCTTGGTCTAAAAGTAGCTTTGACTCCTGTTAACTATGATGATAAAATAATTGTTGAGTCCTATATTGATGGTAATGTAATTAACAATAATGTTGAGAGATATCGACAACTTAATCAGAAGCATCTTGTTTTTGTTGATAAAGGTAAATCAAAGGATAATCTTAATCTTGTTATGAAAACGAGTAGGTCTAAACATACCATTGTTTATTTTGCTAAAAACAAATTTCATGGCAACCCTAGTAAGAGTATTGTAACTGGGATGAGTTCTATAGGGGAGCAAGCAATTTTCTCTGCTAAAAAAGGCAGATTGATTGTTTTTGATAAGATCGTTTCCGTTTATACTTCCCGGGAATCTTCTAATCCTTTCAATGACGCAGAATTAAGTTTAAGAAAATCTCTTGGCTATGAAATAGAAAAATCCAAACACATATCTGCTTGGGGTAAACTCTGGAAGAAAGCTGATATTGTTATTGATGGTGATATATGGACACAAAAAATAATGCGACTACATGCGTATCATGTCCTTTCTACTGCATCACCGCATAATGTGGATATTGATGCAGGGATGCCTGCGCGTGGGCTACATGGTGAAGGTTATAGAGGACACATATTTTGGGATGAACTCTATGTTATGCCTTTCTATAATCTTAGATTCCCTGAAGTGTCTAGAGCTCTATTAAGCTATAGATATAGACGTCTGGTTGGTGCGGAATTGTATGCTGATGAAAACGGATATGATGGTGCCATGTATCCTTGGCAAAGTGCAGATATGGCTGGAGAAGAAACTCAAGAAGTACATTATAATCCTAATAATGGGAAGTGGGGGCCTGATCTAAGCCGCCGCCAAAGACATGTTTCTATTGCAATTTTTTATAATTTCTGGGAGTATTATCTCGTTACAGGTGATGAAAAGTTCATTAGAGAAATCGGTGTTGATGTTATGCTGGCGATAGCAAGATTTTGGACAAGCATAGCGAAGAAAGAAACTGACGGAAAATATCATATTGAAGGTGTTA
>CAZOXV010000070.1:0-6162 GCA_964583935.1 uncultured Methanosarcinales archaeon
ATGCATACTTCTGGTTTTTTGTGTCTGAGAATTCTATTAGATTTATACATGAAAATCCATTTATTATACATCAAGGTCCGCCGTTGCACAGCGAGCATGACGCTGTTTCTTTTAGAAGTAAGCACTCGAATGTTTACGAAGAAAAAGGACGATTATTCACAAGAGTTAAAAGGGAGTATCTTTCTCTTCAGGAACTGTCAAGAGATATAGTTAAAGATGATTATGTGCAGGCAAAAGTTGCTAGCATATCTCTTTTGTGATGTTTGTTTTTATGTTTTGTAAAACTTAAAAAATTATAACATGTGAAAAAATGGATTTTAATTATTTTTTAAGAAAAAAGGCTTTAAGGACCTACTCTGAGACTTTACCTCCCAAGAAAAGCAAGTTTTCAGAACTTAAACGCCAGAGTTTTCATATTCTATATGGTGTTTCAATTATTTTATCAACTTTGTATTATGATACGCTTACTATTGCGAATGTTCTTTTGTTCTTTTTGTTCGTTGGTGGAATACTTTCTTTTTTTCAACACAAGAGGAAAGTTCCAATAGTAAATCTTTTTCTAGAGCATCTTGATCGAGAAAATGAACTGTTTCCAGGCAAAGGCGCTTTTTTTTTCACGTTTGGTTGTTTGATGACGTTGTATATTTTTCCACAAAATATTGCTCTTGCTGGAATATCTGTATTAACTTTTGGTGATTCTTTTTCCCACTTGTTCGGCGTGTTTTTGAAAAAGAGAAAAAATATAGTTTCTGTGAAAAAGATGGTTGAAGGGTCTCTTTTTGGGGTTATAGTTTCTTCTGTTGTAGCGTCTTTTTTTGTTGATCCTGTCTTTGGACTTCTTGGTTCTCTTGCAGCAATGTCTACAGAATTTTTTGAGAATGTTTTGGCAGGGTTAGATGATAATTTTTATATTCCTATTATTGCTTCTGGCGTCATATTTTTATTGAGTTCTTTCTTGGCTTAATGATTTCTTTTGAGATATTTTAAACAGACCGAATACTAAAGATATACCTATAAGCAAAAACAAACCTACACTAAAAAGATTAGTTTCTATCTGTCCTTGTTCTCTTATTATGGTTGTTTGGTATCTCAGACTTCCAAGCATGAGCCCTACAAGAAAACTCTTAGTCATATTCTCGTATTTGTGCAATAAGTAACTAAGGAACCTTGATAGTATAAGAAGTCCTGTGAGGGCTCCTACTGAAAAAATTGCAATTTCAGGTATATTCAATGTTCTAATAACATCTATTATGTACTCATACTGTCCTAGTAACATCAAGATAAATGCTCCTGAGATTCCTGGTAATATCATTGCAGAAATTCCAACAAACCCAGAAAAGAATGTCATAAGTCTGCTGCTCTCTGAGATCCCGCTACTTATTCCTGCAATTATGAAACTTATTCCTGCTCCAAATAACAGTATTGCAGTGGGCAGTAGTTTAATTTTTCTTAGTTTTTTTTGTATTGAGATGAATAACATAGCTGCTGATCCAAGAATTAAGCCTGAGAAGAATGAATATGTCGCAATAGGTTGGTTCACTATTAGGTGTTTTATTATGTTGGAAGCCAAGAAAATTGCTAAGAATATTCCTGCCAATAAAAGGGAGAAGAAGATAAAGTCTATCTTTCTAAACTCTTTCATAATCTTATTTTTGTTGAGTTTTAATAGCGATGAAATTCCTTTTCTGCTGAATAGCCATATAAAGAAATCAAAAAAAGTGCGTATACCATCAATTAGTCTTTGGTAGATCCCTGTGATGAGTGCTATTGTTCCTCCCGATACACCAGGAACTATGTCTGCACATCCCATAAGAAACCCTTTGAGAAAAACAGACAAATTTTCTCTAGTTTCTTTTTTTGCTAAAAATTTCATTTAGTTCATCCAGTATGTTTTCGTCTATAAAGTCGTTTCCGGATAAGTAGGAGCCTATAATACATGCTTTGTCCTTACTATACCCTTGGTTGTATCCGAATGTAAACCCTGCTGTGAAATACTCTTCAAAATGTTTTGATTGTGATGGCATTTTTGATATGGTGGTAAGTCCATCTTTGCTGTTGAGCAAGTAATCCTTTTTTCTTTTTATTATTATTGCGTCACGGTCTTCACCTAGTTTTTTTACAATTTTATCTACATTTCCCTCTTCTAGAAGTAAGAATGCATTCTCCAGTGAGCATATTATCACATCTGCAAGCTCTATTATCTCTAAGAATGCTGTTTTATTTTTTATCACATTATCAGTATTATTGATATCAAAGATTATCTTGGAATCGCTTTCTTTAGCAATCCGTGAGGCATATTTTGCAATTCTTATTCTATTACGGCTATTGAGAAGATTTCCATCAAGTAGCATGTTGTTTGATTGTTTTATCTTTATGACGTTAACATCTTTATAGCTGATGTTAGTACTTATCCCAACATGTCTTTTTCTTGTTTGATTGTAATCGGGTGTTATGAAGGTCAGGGCGGAATCTGTGCATCCAAAACCCGTGCTTAGATCAAGACCTACTTTGGTTTGTGCTAACTCTTTCTGCACTCTCAATCCAAACTCGTCCATGCCTATTTTTGTAGCCATATTTGTTTTTAATCCAAGATGACTGAGAACATTTAGTATATTATATGCATATCCTTGTATCCTTGTATTCTCCCTAGCACTGTTAAGATTTTGCAATATCTTATCCCTCTTTTCAAGGTTAATGATCTCATTTGTATTCTTTGATATGCCCAATCTCCTGAGTTCTTCATCATTGGTCTCTAGAATTATATCAAGAACTATATCGCCAACGCCATAAACATCAAATATCTTCTTCATACAACTTCCACAATTTATTGAATTCATTTATGTATTTTTCTGTAATTTCTCGACTGGTGATGATTACTATGTTCTCATCGTTATTTATATTTGCGTTTTTAGATGGATTGTATGAACCTGTGATTGTTATCTTATCGTCAATTATGAAAACTTTATTATGGAGTTTTCCAGGTGATTTGCTCAACCTAAAGTTACTCTTGTTTATTCTAAGGAAATGTTGATACTGAGACCACTGTGAATTTATATTATGGAATCTATCAAAAATCCCTTTCACAACTATTTCTTTATCGTTTATCTCATCTTTCATCAATGATATCAGAAGTTCTCCAATTGGTTTACTTGTAAAACTGAATGTCATGAAGAGTATCTTGTTTTTTGATTCTTTCATATATTCAAGGAGTCGTTTTTCGCATCTGCTTTCTGGACAAAACAGTGTGTGTACTGTAATGTTCCTATTGTTGTCTCTCACAATTTGATATTTTGGTGGTCTTGCATCATTTGCTTTAAATTCGTTTTCATAGAACATTCTGTCAAATTTGTCGAGATAATTTTCCGCAATCTTCTCTGATTCAATAAATATAATATTATTTCTGTTTACTTCTGCACCATTGTATGTTGGGTTCATTGAGCCTGTAAGTACTGTTTTATTATCAAAAACACAGAATTTATTATGCATATATCTAGTTGATTTATCTGTCACATATTCTATGTTGGCATCATCTATTTTGTGTTTGTTTCCTTCATCAATTATTAGTCTTGCATTTTTTGTTTTCAGTTGTTTTATAACTTCTTCAATATCAAGGTCGTAGAATGCGCAGACAATGTCTGTTGATTTATTTATTCTAAGAAGAATTTCTCCTAGACAGTTTTCGTCTGGGCAGAAATATGTGTCTATGGTTATATTATCGTATGTGTATCTTATTTTGGATTCTTCTTCTAAGAACTTGCTTATCTCAAGTTTTGAGTCTATCAGAAGGAATGTTGAGGTTAATATTAGTGAAAAGATAAAGATGTCAAGAATTCTTTGCTTGTCCATGTATATGTGTTGTTTTAAGAGTTAAATAGCTTGTTTCCAATATTTACGGATAATATGCATTTTTCTCAGAATCCTTTCTATTTTCGACGAGGGATTTTCAAATGTTATACTGTAGTTGCAAAATATATATATACTAGCTTCCTAATTTCTCTTTGTATTATGGTGTGGGTAAAAATTTCTTGTGTTTTGGTTTCAAGGGCTGCAGGTGATGTTTTTGTCTGATGATTCTTTGGATGTACCAACACCAGACACTTCTTCTCAAGAAGTCAAATCTACTCCTCCAAAAGTTTTGGAAGAGCGTTTACTCGTTGATGATGAGCAGCGCGAGATTCTTAATGCTTTGTCAAACCAGATGCCCAGTAATACTGCAGTACTATGGGATCCATCTGCCACACAAAAACTTCCCACTCTTGATTCTTTAGTTGAAAAATTGGATAAACCAAAAGAACAAATTTCTCAAAAAATAGATGAGCTGAGACAGTTATGGAAACTTCCTGAGAAACTTCCCAAAAATAATAGACTTAGTGAAGATCAAGCTTTACTTCTTACTCTTGCAAATCAACATAAATTAAGATGGGACGATGAAATTGATGACTATCGTGTTCCGAGATACCATCTTTATTCTGCAGAATTAGGGCTGGGAACCCTTTATACCAACACGAAAGCGTTTGAAGGCGAGCGTATAGTAAGAAAGGCTCTTGGATTGGATGAAATGCTTAATAGTGTTCATCTTCAGGGCGGAGTTATGCCTCAGATTGTTTCATTTTATGGTAAATTGAAGAATAATAGAGCACTATTAACGGGGACTAACGAGAAATACAGGGATATTAGTCCAGAGAAGTTTGAAGAGCTTTTCTATGATGAAATGGCCGATATCAAAGAATTGCTTGAGCGTTCTCAGGGTAATTCTTTGAGTCCTCGTGATATCCGAAACCTACGTAAGTATGTCATAAACACCATTGATTCTTTTGAAGAGGCTGCTGAAAGTGTAGCGTATCAACTTGTACCGCTCGTTGAAGATGTTCCTAAGGAAGTTCCTATTCACGTATATTACAGCTATAATGATGATTTTAATCTTAGTGAGATTGAAACTCTACTTATCGAGGCATGGAGGAAGGCAGAAAATGAGGCTAATAAAGCTGAGAAGAATCTTCCAAAACTTTATGGCGATCTAGGAGACGTAAAAGCAAAACTTGGAGAACAGCATGTCAGGATTTCTTTAGGTCAGAAGATTGTGGAATCTTTCAATGATTTTAAAGAGCGCTATCTAGATGGTTCTTTTGATTTTGAACGATACTCGCTTAAGCCTCCTCAGGAAGAGGATGAGGATAAGTTACCGACAGGAAAAAAGCTCCGCCATATTCTTCATGACATGTATTTTGATGAGACTCAAATGACCGATGAGGAAAGGAACAAATTTAACCGCTTTAAAGGAGCATTGAAGGGAACATATTTTAGGATTTCCGGTTCAAAAGATGAAGAGGGTTTTGAGAGAATCTTTGAGGATGTCATATCTAG
Organism: uncultured Methanosarcinales archaeon; assembly: GCA_964583935.1. GTDB lineage: Archaea > Nanobdellota > Nanobdellia > Woesearchaeales > CAZJJJ01 > CAZJJJ01. Next base: position 5,365 of record CAZOXV010000070.1, read on the forward strand.
TAGGTATCTTGATAATCGTCAGGTTAAAAGTCTTGATGACATTGTGAAAAGGGTAGCGCAAGATTCAGAATCAAGAAAAACATATATTGAACGCCTTGAGCATAAAAAAGATAGGATAAAAGAATACGAACAGCTTAAGCTTGCAAGGGAAGCTGAGGCACGTTCGGGCCATGCTTGGTTTACAAAACAGGTTCACATAAATCCCACTATCTCAAAAGCGATTGAGATGGCAAAGAAGGATAGGTATAAGAAGTATTTTGATGATATTCTTCTTAAAAAACTAGAATCTATCACGAAGACCGCCTTTAATATTAAACTTCATACAGATAGAGATATTTCTGTTTATGTTCCTGATCCTGGACAATTATATGGTCTTGATCTTGACGATGCTGACAAGTTGTATGGCACTATAATAACTTCTATTCCAAGAACAAATAGACAAAGATCTAACGAGCCTATAGGAAATAGTCTTAGTGAATTAATTAAGAAACATGAGTCTTCTGTGAAAAGTGGTGTCATGACGGATGCCCAAAAACCAAAAAAATTAAGTGAATTTGACAAGCGTACTGCTCTTGCCTTCTCTGATGTTGTTTTTACAAGTTGGGGCGCTGATGGCTATAACCGTCTAAAAAAATTACGTGTATCTCCAACCACTGTAGAAGGTGAATATCGCGGTCCTGTTGAAGCGGTAAACTACCTCAAGCTTCCAACAAGGCATGATGTTGCGGCATTAAAGGATATGGCTCTGAGAGGAAACACAGGCACATGGGAGATGAAGCGTGTAGAAAAAGGTGGCGG
>CAZOXV010000071.1:0-6146 GCA_964583935.1 uncultured Methanosarcinales archaeon
ACGCATTCCAATTGTCTAATAAATCTCAGGCGATTGCTAAAAAACTAGAACTTGAGAGACAAGCGGACTCTTCTAGATAAATATTTTTTAGATTTAGTTTCTTTCTTCTTTTATTCAAACTTGCTGTCGATAACTTGTTACCTAATGGTGCTTATTTTTTTTATAAGTGTTTATTTTTTAGAAAATCAAGTCTATAGTCGTAGTCTATCTCTCCTTCTTCTTTATGAACTATTTCTTTTGGTTTTGGTTTTTCTTCAATCTCTTTGTGCCTTGTTTTCATTGAAGATATGAATATGTTCTTTGTCTCGTTATATATTATGTTTTTTATAGACTCAAGCTCTTTATCATCTTCTTTCTCGCCTTGTAATTTGAAGTCTAAACCGTCATCACTGCGTCTGGGGAATATTCGGATTGAGAATTGCTGACTGTCTTGACCTGCTGGAATTCCATTTTGTATAAGAATATTTGTGCCCTGTCCGGAGAGAATTTCAAAGCAGATGTCTGATATTTTTCTTGCTAGAATGGCCATATGTCCCATTTCATCTTCGGGAAGCTGTTCCATTATCTGATATGGTTTTTTTGGAATGATAACAACTTCCCCTTGAGTTGAAGCTCTTTTAGGAAGAAATGCTAATGCTATATCATCTTCATATATTATTTTTGCATTCTCTTTTCCTTCTACAATATTCATATACTCGTTCATTTGAACAGCTCCGAAATCTTATCCAAATCAATATCTTCTTTCTTACTTACTGTTGATTCTTTCTTATTTTTAACTTCAGTTTCTTTTTTTGGCTCTTCTTTATTCTCCTTTTTAGTTGGTTCTTTTTTATTATCTTCCTTATCGGCTTTCTTCTCGGTGACCTTTTCTCTTCTTGCTTCTATTACACTTCTCATGTCAATCTTCATTACTTCTTCAATTCTACCAACAAGTGCATCCTGAATTTTCTTAAGAACTGAGTCATTCATTTCCTCTTTTATTGGATGGAAATTAGAGATAACAGCGTCTTCTGTTCTGGGTATTATGTGTATGATAAAGTGAGGTGCCATTTGTCCAGCGACTTCGCCATTGGCAACTGTTATATTTGTACCCTTTCTTTGTAGGGTTTTCAGAAGGCATCTTGAGATTTGTTGTGCTACTTTAAAGATGTGTGCGGTTTCTTCATCAGATAGCTGACTAAAGAAAACATGATGTTTTTTTGTGGTGAGCAAGGTATGGCCCATGCTCAATGGTTGAATGTCTAAAAAAGCAATTACGACATCGTCTTCGTAAATTACTTTTGAAGGAATTTCTTTTCTCCCTATTTTACAGAAAACACAATTTTCCTCTTGGAGCTTTCTTATTTCTTCAGGAGACATGTTTTTTAGTTCTTCTTCTGTAACCATATAATGAATTACAGCTTTATTATTAAAAAAGTTATTGTATTTTGAGATGGCTTTTATTCATACAAACTATTTAGCCGCAGGAAACAACCACCATCTTAATTGGTTTGTTTTTCCAATCGAGTGAATACTCTTTTTTGACTATCGTATCCATCTCACAATCTATTGTTACATTCATATCTGGAAGTTTTGGTCCCAGGTTTGTGTCACAGCATTCAATTTTTGTTCCGTCTTCAAGAACAACTTCACTTCCCGGATATCTTAGGTGGCAAGCTTCTCTTACCTCCTCTGAGGAATATCTGCATATGTCGCCAACGCCTCTTCCTTCGCAGTCTCTACTACATAATCCTGACCCCAAAGAATAATCTATACATGAGTGGCATGTATTATATCTGTAAGTTTTTACTGTATGGACTGTTAGATTATTTGCATCATAATCTACTCTTATCGTTGATAAGCTCCCCATGCTGCCTACTTCTGAGAAGATTATAACATTGTAATAGCTTGCGAGCAGCCCATCTATAAGAAAAGTACCGTCTTCCATTCTTTCTATTGTGAAATTGGTATATTCTGATGTGAAAAACCCTCCAAGTTTGAAAAGATTTAGTTGTATGTCTACTTCGCCGTCAAGAAGCACTCCACTAGGTCCGTCGACAACTTCTAATCTCATCTTCCCCGTACTGCAATCATCTATAGATTTCCAAACTTGTGGAAATTGGGGATCTTTACTGTTGCATGACACTATGTCTGGATTTACTATGGGAACTTCCTGAACAGGATATGCATAGCTTATGTCTTCAACAGACATCCTTTCGAAGGGATCTTGGGTTGTTCCATAGTCATAATCTAGGGCTTCAATAAGATTGTTGCTTGGGCCACATGCATATCTAGGATTAATATCAATAATGGAACCTAAGGGGTAACAATTACTTCTGTAAACACAATCATATCGTGATGGACAGCAAGCAGAATTGCTTAGGTATCTGGTCATCGTTCTTGAATTATTCTCTCCAGGCTCAACTATGAAGAAATCATTCATTCTAATGCGAAATTCTCCATCTGGGCAATCGTCGCTTCCTGAGCTTCCAAAACTCAAGATTATTGCGGCGATAGCGAAAAGAAGAAAGACTTTTTTTATCATGATGCTATCGTGTTTTTATAACTTAAATATGTTTCGTAGTATAGGTTATAAAGAACACGAATGATAATGAGTGGACCTACCGGAATCCATAAGTGAAGAATGGGCGTTGGTGCCAAAAATTTCATTTTTGAGCATTCAAATTTCAAAGGACATGAATGACAATGAATGGACCTGCCGGAATTTGAATCCGGATCTCCCGCAAGCCAAGCGAGCGTTCTGCCGGGTTATACCACAGGCCCATGTATGTTAATATGTTAATTTGTTGATCTTTTTGTGTGGGCTTGACTGCAAGAAAACCCACGCGGGACCACTGGACGCAATCACTGTGCGTCATACCACAGGCCCATGTATGTTAATTTGTTTTTTATTTTGTACTGAACTATGAATTTTATTAAAAAGTTTACGAAATGTCAGTTTACACATTTTGTATAGTTCTTTTGTAACTTTTGTATCTTTACAAGGCACTCGTGTGTATACTCCTTATCCGAGAATACTATTGAGTCTACTATTAGATTAATATACGAATTAGTAATATTTATATATTAGTTTGCTATATACATCTTAATTCGGGGTTGGTAGTATGGTAATATTGTTTGATGTATTTAATCTCTCAGACGACGTCTATGAGGTTATTTTCGCTACAAAACAACAAAAGATAGTTGGTAAGCTCCTTATCAATGACATTAAGAGAAACGGCGGTGAATTTTCCAAGACTCAGATGTCTCTCTTTGCAACTCAACTTCACGAGGGTGAGATGGTTGCTGAAATTGATGAACCTGAGTACGCCGGAAAACAAGTTAAGATGTCTTATAATAAACGTCAGTTTTATGACAGAATTCTCACACCCATGAAAAGTATGGGGCTTATCGAATATGATCTTTACAAGAAGACATATAGGCTTTCTGAGAATTTCAATAAGGTTTTGATTAAGATAGGACTTATGTGGACAAGAGAATTGAGAAAACCTGCAGATTTCAAGACAAAGCCAAAACGTACTTTCAGCCTTGAAGAAGATTGATTTTCTAGACGTTTTTTTACGTGTTTTATGGGATTTATTATCCATAAACTTTAAAATAGTCCAACTTTTCACATGAACATGGAAGAATCAACTCTTAATTCTGGAAAAAAACCTGTTGTTGTTGCTGTCAGTGGTTATTTTGTTTATCCCCATGTTGGCCATATTAGGCTTTTCGAGTCTGCAAAAAAATTAGGGGATAAGCTTGTGGTAATTCTTAATAATGATAAACAACAAGAGATGAAGTATGGCAAGGTAATTGTTCCTGAAGAAAATAGAAAAGAAGTAGTAAAAGCCTTGCGTGTTGTTGATGAGGTTGTTATTTCTGTAGATGATGACCGAACAATTTGTAAGACACTAGAGAAAATCAAACCAGATATTTTCGCTAACGGTGGTGATAGACACCAAGATGAGGTGCCTGAGGCTGTTGTCTGTAGAAAGCATGGTATAAAAATGGAAGATGGCGTTGGAGGAGATAAGGCAGATGCAACATCCAGGATTAAGAAAGAACTCGAGAGTACAGAGTGATTTTTAGTTATTATCACTAGCAAGAAATGAAAAAACTTAATAAACCTTCTTCTCTGGATTATTCCTGTGGGTTAGATGGAATTCGATATAAAGAAGAATGGTGACATAGAGAATTCTAACAAAAATTTTTCTAAACCAGATATAAACCTATCGTATGATTTTGCTAAACATATGAAGAAAGAGTTTGGTGACTTTATACGAGCGATTGTTTTATTCGGTAGTGCGGTCAAGGAAAACTCTCAAGAGGGTAGTGATATTGATGTCCTTGTTGTTGTTGATGACCTTGCTGTTCAGATGACAGCGGAAGTAGTGGAAAGCTATCGTATTATTACCGAGAAGATTTTATCTTCTGTATCAAATCGTCTTCATGTGACGACTCTACGTTATCTAACCTTCTGGCAGTATGCACGTGATGCAAATCCTGTTGCTGTTAATATTCTGCGTGATGGGCTTCCTATCATAGATACAGGACTTATACTCCCACTTCAACATCTCCTTGCAAAAGGAGAGATAAAACCTAGTTTTGAGTCTATTTTCACATATTTTTCAAGGTCTACTGGAACGTTATATAATGCTAAAGGCCACATACTCCAGGGAGCGCTCGATCTATATTGGGCTGTTGTTGATGCGGCACAGTCCCTTTTGATGATGTATGAAGTTGTGCCTCCTTCACCTGAACATGTTGCTGCTTTAATGAGTTCTCGTCTTGTACCCAAAGGCGTTCTTAAAAAACATCATGTAGAGGTTATGAAAGAATTTTATACTTTGTCTAGATTGATTACGCATGATGAACTTAAACATATGTCTGGTAAGGAATTTGATGAGTACCATAGAAAGGCATATGATTTTGTGAATGATGTAAAAAAAGAGTTAGAAAAGATGAAGTGAACGCCTATCTTTATTCTTTTAATTTTTGTGCATTTTCTATGAATTTTGGCATTGTAGAATAGATGTGATCCAGTGTGTTTTCTATGTGGATTTCTGCTTTTTCTGGCTCTTTAAACCAATCTGGATATTGCTCGTGGATGTCTAAAATTCCGCTTTTATCGCCAAGCGCAACCTCATTATACAACAAAGCGTCTATACCAAATTTATTTTTAATAAATTCTTTGTGATCTTCACCCATAGCTATTATTATGTCGTTTTCTTTGATTATCTCTTTGGAGAGTTTTCTTTGTGTATGGTTTATATCCTTTATCCCGAATGCATTAAGCATGTCCAGTGTTTTTGGGTGCGCGTTCTGAAGTTCTGCACTTGTTCCTGCTGAACTAAACTGTATATTTTGTAAATCCATGCTTCTTGCAACATGCTTAGCACAATATTCTGCGCTCATACTTCTGAATATGTTTCCTGTGCAAACAAATAGTACGTTTATGCTTTTCATTAGAATACCTCTTTTTTCTTGAACTTATCTATCTATTAAATTTCGAGAATTATCGGGCAATGGTCCGAACCTTCTACCTCAGTCAATATGTCTGCTCTTTTAATTTTTTCTTTCCAATCGCTGCTGACACAGAAGTAGTCAAGACGCCAACCTATGTTCTTGGCTCTAGCGTTAAACATGTAACTCCACCAGCTGTACTTAACCTTTTCTGGATGTTTAAATCTGAATGTATCAATAAAACCCGATTCAAGAAGTTCAGTAAACTTTCTCCTTTCCCCATCAGTAAATCCTGCATTTTTTCTGTTGTTATCTGGTCTTGCTATATCTATCTCGTTGTGCGCAACGTTTAGATCTCCACAAATTATAACAGGTTTCTTTTCTTTTAGGCCTACTATAAAATCTTTGAATTTATCTTCCCAAACTAGTCTGTGGTCTAGTCTAGTAAGTCCTCTTTGTGAATTTGGTGAATATGTGTTTATAAGGAAGAAATCGGTGTGTTCAGCGACCAGTACACGTCCTTCATCGTCGTCAAGATCTGTTTCAATCTGTTTCAATTCTTCTCTTGAAAATATTGCTGTTCCAGAATAACCTTTTTTTTCTGCTGCATTCCATAGTATATTGTATCCATCAAGTTCTATGTTTGCCTCCTCTTTTGAGGCTTTTACCTCTTGAACACATAGAATATCTGGTTTTTC
>CAZOXV010000072.1:0-6068 GCA_964583935.1 uncultured Methanosarcinales archaeon
ACTCTTCATCAAAAGACTTTGATGAAAATATTATAAAAATATTAGAAGATGAAGGTAAAACCAATGAACCTATTGAGATTATTTGTTTGCTAGGGAAAAAACCAAAAGAATGGCTAAACGAACGTCAGGAAGACGATGGAAAAAAAGCATTGGCTATTAGGAATGCACGTGTTATGTTATATGGCGAATTAATTTCTAATGCTTATGAAGATTATAAAATATTTTTAGAAAAAGACAAAGAAGCAGGACAAATTTTTGAATTAATTAAACGTATAGATGAGTGTTAGCTTTTTATTAATTGAATCATTATATGTAAAAGCAAATGGCAAAGAAATTAAGAAGTCGTTGGTTATATGTAGCACCTCAAATTAAAGGACGTTTATATCGTGGATTTCCTCAAGTTTTTGATGAATTAAATAATTGCGAAATTGATTGTAGGTCAATTGATGGGAAAATAGATATTTATGAACGTCAAGTGGAAGGTTGGTTTTTAGAACCTGCAAGAAAATTATTGCGTAAGAATGGTATTAAAAATTCAAGTTTTATTTTACTTCTTATAGGAACCTCTTATATTGAGGGTACAGAGTTATATCGGACTGGCGTCCCTTTGGATAATACCAATGGCAATATTTTTATTCAAGGGATGCAAAGAATTTTCAATTTACGAAGGGACGAGGCAGGTATGCTTTATAGTCAATTAAGAGGTGGTTTGTTCCACAATGGCATGACTAGGGAGATGATAATTGTCAGCAGTTCTAATTCTATTCCAATTGATATAAATGGTGGTGATATAAAAATAAACCACGAACTTTTCATTAAAACCATTATTAATGACTTCAAAACTTACATCAGAGAACTAAGATCTGGAGATGAAACTTTACGTAATAATTTTGATTCTAATTTCTCAATTGAATGATTCTCTACTTTTTAACCAACTTATACTTCCTGAAATGCGGATCTTTTGGATTAACACACTGGACTAAGCCCATCCTCTCCATGTCTTTGAAGATTCTTGATATAGTCTCTCTGTGCTTTCCGAGATCTTTTGCTAAGAATGAGGCTATCTGTGGCTTCTCTTTAAGCTTTTCATAGACATGTTGCCTTATCTTACTCCTAGCCAGGAATATCTTTAAGTCTTCTCCATCCATATACTTAGCGTAACATTTAACGTAACATAAAAAAGAGCGGAACACAATCAGCGAACATTTACATATTTGAACAGTACACCTGTTTTAGAATTTCAATATAATTTCTAGAGGATATTCAAATATGCACATGCTATAAACAAAGAGAAGTAGCGAAGGGTGGATTCCAAGAGGAACATAGTGACGAGTGGTGCCAAGAATCAAAGATTATTGAGCATGTTCAAATACGAATGAGCTATTAATTTTGAAGAAATTAATAGCGAAGGGTGGATTTGAACCACCGACCTCCGGGTTACCCATAAATCTTGATTTTTGGGTTTGCAAATCAAGATTTGCATTATGAGCCCGACGGGCACTCCTGACTGCCCTACTTCGCTAGGTCAGGTTAAACGCAGTCTATTTAAAAAGCTTTCTGATGAATCACTCCTCAAAAGACATAAAAAAGTCCAAATTAATGATAGTTTTATATATCACCTATGAATTAGCATATGTTGAGATATCTGATTTCTCTAGAGTTTCTCGGTTGGGAAAGAGTGGTTTGATGTCTTGTTTTATAGGAGGTTTTTATAAATGGAAGGAACAGTAAAATTTTTCGACGAAACCAAGGGCTACGGCTTCATTGCTTCCGACGATGGCAAAGACTACTTTGTTCACTTGTCTGGTCTTAATGATGGCGTTTCCATAAATGAAGGAGATTCAGTCTCTTTTGACGTCGAGCAAGGCGATAGAGGGCCAAAGGCCGTCAACGTCAGTAAATCTGAGTAAAATACATAAGATTTAATGTAAAGAAAAAAGAAAGTAATTTCTGGGTTTTTGTTTTTTTTGTTTTTTGAAAATAGTTTTATTTATGTTCATCAGTCTTCTGTTTATCTATCATTTATTTTCTTGGAATAAATTAGAAAAATATTTAATCCAAGTAGTTAACCAAGATATATGAGCAGAAAAAGAGAACTTAGAATTGGCAGGATTCTTATAACTGCGGGCGTTTTGATTCTTATCTGGTTGTTTGTTCTACCATTGATAACTGATATCCATAGTACCATTAGACAAAGAAATCTTGCAATGGAGACGCGAGAGAACTTACAGAACAACAACACATCAACAGAAAATAGTGACGAAAATATAAACATCACAGATGATGAAGCCAACACCAACTACGAAAGGTTATTTGGAACACTTTTTGCTCAGTGTTATCAAGAGCATTTTCTCCCACAGACAACCATGGATTTTAAAAGTGGCTATTTTGATATTAACCTCACTCTTTCAACCGACGATGAACATAAAATAATAGATGAAATGATTAACTGCACAGAAGAGTATGCAGAAGAATATCTTGTTGACCTAGAAAATGTTAATGGTGCTGATTTGCGATTTTATGAGAGAAATGAACTAATACGAGAAACCACTATACATAGTTAGCTCCTAAAGAGGAATCTTTAAATATTTTCATAAATACTTTCGTTGGATGGTTCTTTATCAGTGGGAGAAATATGTTGGAGATACAGCTCCAGAAAAAAAGTTAGATTCATGGGAATCGCCTTTTGGTCCTAAAGTAGTATCAAGAGATGATAATGGCAGAGCTTCTGAGATTGAATTTAATATCCTAATTGATAACCCTAATACAAAAGTTATCCTAGTTGGAGACTTCAATGAATGGGGTAGAAAATCGCAAGAGGAATTTGTTTTGAGCCATGATGAACACAGCCTTTTTGCTTCTGTAAGAACAAGCTGTGTAAAACACAAAGATAAGTATAAGTTTCTCGTTGACGGGGTTCTTTATCAAGATCCGGCTTCATCTTATTTTGATGATGAAGGCAACTCAATTTTCTGGGATTTTGGAGACCCAAGCACATACAAACAAAAATACGGGTTTGTTGACACAACAGAGAGAAGTACTAAAATTCTACAAACTGATTTGCCGGGGTTAATAGTCCATTGGGCAGATGAGAAGGGAATCTGTGGACGTGACATAGAAAAAAAAAATTATTTTAAATTTATTAGCGAATCTGGAATTGTTGAACACATAAAAGAGCTAGGATTTAACACAATTCAATTTCTTCCCTTTGCACAGAGCATAGATGGAGACAACTGGAAGTACAGATATCTTGTTCCATTCCAATATGCTGTTCAAAAGAATTGGGGTAGTCCTGATGATTTTGCACGCATGATCGATGAGTTTCACAAAAATGGAATTGCTGTTATTGGCGATTTTGTGCTAGGACATCTTCCATTCAAAGACTATAGAATATTTGGCGTTGATGGCAAGGATAATGGAATACATGTTTGGAAAAGTAGGCATGGTTATGAATTGTATATGAAAGAAGAGACCTCATGGGGAACAATGAGGATTGATTTTGACAGTAGTCATGTACGAAAATTCTTCATATCAAGCTGTATTCATTGGCTGAAGAATTACAAGATAGATGGCCTACGTATTGACAATGTTGATGGAATAATAAGGTTTGGCCATGCTGGAGAGGGAGATGAAAGACCAAATGGAAGAACTTTTCTGAGAGAATTGAACAGAGAACTATATTCTTATAACCCTAAAGCACTCATACATTTTGAATCACACTATTTCCATGAAGATAATGCAAAAATGCTGGTTGTGCCTTTTGATGAAGACAAAAGAGCGCTTGGTGCGACTGCTTATAATAGTAGCAGAATGACATATTATTTCCATAGAGACTACATGCTTAAAGATGCAAAGGTAATAACACCCTGGAAATTCAGAGATATAACAGAGGAAAAAGAATGGGGACAGAGCAATAGTACCGTTGCCGACTTCCATAACCATGATGCAGCAGCAGGCCTCATGCCAGAACGTGCAACAGGCTCTTATGCATATGATGCAATGGCAGGGAAGCAACCACAAAACCACATCCATGCACTGGGAAAGATAAAAGTCATGGAGGCAATAATCTCATTCTGTTGTGAAGGAAGAACTCTTGATTTGATTCAAACATTTATACTCCAAAAAGGGACTTTTGAGCATGACAGTAGCATTCAATGGTTCTTAACATTCAACCAGGTAAGCAGGAATTGTTTAGCATATAAGAAAAAAATTAATGAGATAATGGACGATCCAGCATTCTGGCCAAGGTATACTAAGAATAGAAAATTCCTAAACGTTGACGAAAAAAATAAAATTCTGGTAACAGAAAGAAGTGCAAGCCACAACGGAAAAAATAGTAAGTACGTTATTGTAATTAATCTCTCAGCATGGCAACATTTTGACTATAAAGTTGGCATTGATGGCAGAGAGAATTACGAGGTTGTACTCAACAGTGATCTTTTTGATTATTCAGGTCTGGGCATGATTTCATATCCTAAGCTATTAGAAAATAATCCAAGCAAGTCATTTGAAATTCTGGATAGAGAGATAAAATTACCATTCATAGCACCATATGGTGTAGTGGTCCTGAAAGCAAAACAAGATTAGTTAGATTATTGTAAAAAGTAATCATAGAAAACAATAAAAATAATACATAAAACCTTCACATTATGAAAGGTATTTTTGATTCTTCTACAGTTGTAATTAATCCGAGAAGGTATCCTAAAGCAGTCTCAAGACTTGAGAAACTTCTTGCTAAAGTTGATGCGTCACATGTTGTTGTAAGCCAATCCAAAGAAGATTTTATAGAAAACGTAGCTAATTTTTATCACAGCGACAACCAGAACATTCTTGTATGGGGTGGAGATGGAACAGCGCACGATGCTATAAATACTCTTGTAAACTCTGCACAGAAAGACGACAAGATTGATGAAAGGAAGAGAAAATCAATTGGTTTCCTTAGGGGTGGTTCGGGAAATGGCATTCAAGACTCCTATGAGGTCCCACATGATTACTTAAATACTCTTGAAAAGCAGATTCAATGCTATGCAGAAAGTATCGAAAACGGGTACAATATCGATGTTGATCTAATAGAAGCACAGACAAACGGTGATAGCCTATATTGTCAGCTTGCTGGTTTTGGCTTTGATGTTGAGGTACTAAAGAAAAGAGAAGGACGGAGATTTAAGAAGGGTAAACTTGCAGGAGAAGCAAAGACAGGAATGTCGAACTATTTTTTATCAACAGTGTCTGCATTTTTACAGGATTTTCATAAAATAGATAATAGGTTTCATATCGAGCTAAGAAATGGGAAGAATGTTATGCGAGGACCCCAGACAAATGCAGAGATTAAATTTGATGAAGTATCAAGAGATATCACCGCACCCTTAATAGAATTAGGAACAAGACCATATTACGGCAGATCATTCAAAATCTGTCCTGATGTGGTTTGCAATGATGGGTTTCTTGACATCTATTTTTTCAATTTTGAGAACAAGTTTGATGCATTGACTAACTTACCATGGATTTATAGCGGAAAACACAAAATGATGAACCGAAAATTCGCAAAAAAAGACAAGCCACCAATCGAGAGATACCAAGTGAAAGAAGTAACATTTTCTTCTGATTCCCCTTTTCAGTATCACATAGATGGTGAATTGAAGAACTCAAAGATGGACAATAACGGAGACTACAAAATTTCTTTTAGGGTTGTGCCAGAGGCTATAAACTTTCTTGTGCCAAAATCATTTTATAGGGCATTCCATTGGTTTGGCCCCTAAAACTGATAATTTAAGTTTTAGTATTAATATCAGACTTTTGCAACTCATCAAGTATCCTTAGAATTTCATCAATATTACGGTTTATTTCCTGTGGATAGAAGAGTATAGTTCTTATCGTCGCTTTCTTATCGACAATATAGACCGCGCGTGATGTCACGTCTGAATTCTTGGGCTGCAGGAGTCCTAGTTTTTTCGATACGGACAAAGAAGTATCTGATATCAAAGGGTATCTAAACTCAAAATCTAACTTATCTGATAACTGCTTAATCCATCTTTTGTGAGACAAAACAGTATCAACTGAAAGCCCTA
>CAZOXV010000073.1:0-6033 GCA_964583935.1 uncultured Methanosarcinales archaeon
GGTCTTGATTCTAAAGACATAAAGTCTAAGGATATCACAAAAAGCCTTAAAGGCAAGTTTGCCTGCGGCGGGACCACAAAAGATGGAAAAATTGAACTTCAAGGAGACTATAAGAGCTCTATACGTAATGCTTTAGTGGATTTGGGCTTCAATTCTGGAAATATTATCGTAAAATAAAAACTCTTATAAATGCGAAAATTATTTTGTCTTAAGTATTTTTTGTTATTTTTTTATGTTAGTGATTGTTTGGCGCTAGTTAATGTGCTTTACGTTTATGAGGTGTTTGCATGGTTGATATTGTTGTTAAGGCAAAAATAAAAGAATTAGCATCGGGTTACAATGTTGCAGGAGATTTTGCGGACGAATTAGACGCACAAGTCAAGGCTATGATTCAAAAAGCAATCTCTAGAGCAAAAGCAAATGGTAGAAGGACAGTGATGGCTAAAGATTTGTGAGGTCATCTGTGTTATTTTCTTTGTTGTTTTCTTCTTCTTTTTTCTTGTTAATATTCATCTGGTTTTTCAGGATAAATATCTTCCTCTTGCAATCATGAATTCTTTCGCGTATGGCCTCAAGATTTTCGTATCCAAGTCCGTTTTCTCCAATTTCGTGGTAGAAATCTGTTAATTTTGAGAGCATCGCTTCAAGCTCTTTTATCTTCATCAATGTTTGGTATTCGTTTGAAGAGGCTTTTGCTTCAATCTTATTTACTTTGTAATCTCTTTCTAGAATAGGAAGATCTTCCGTCTGGAGCCCCGTGTTTTGAAGGGCCAAATCTCTTAATTCTCTATATCTTGCCTCAAAGTCCAACCTAAAACCAGGAACGTCTTTCTGACTGATAATCTCTGTTTCATCTGCTCCATTTTGTGTTTTCGTATCGTCAGTTTTTTGCTTTTTTCCATATTTCTCTTCAAAACTTTTCTTTCTCTCTTCCTCTCCGTCCGGTTGAGCGTTTTTCATGCCCTCTTCTAGTGATGATCTAATCTCTGGGCTGTTTATTATGTTATCAATATTATCACTAAGTTGTGTTGCATTGTTTCTGTTTTCTCCATTTAATTCTGATTCTTTGTTAACTGTATCTGGAGATTCACTTACTTCTGAATATTGAGAACCTAGAAAAATGTCAAGAACTTCAGTTGCTTGTGACATATCTAATATTGGCATAGGAATCACACGTTATTACTTTCCAAGAATCCCGCCAAACAAACCACCTTTCTTTTTATCTTTCCCTTGCTCCGCAACAGGTGGTGGCATAGGTTGTGGGTTTCCTTGTTGTGGTTGCGGTGGTGGAGGGGGCGCACCTGGCATTGGAGGTGGTGGAGTTGGAGCTTTTTGTTGGTTTTGTGGCATTTCATTTCCCTGGGCTGAAGGTCCTGTCTGAGCTTGTGCCTGTGCATCTGGTACTTCTGCTTGTTGCTGCTCCTGTTGCCCTTGTGGATTTTGTTGTTGTGGGGCAGAAGTTTGCTCTCCTTGATTTGGTGGGAGGGGAGTGTTTTGAGTATTATCAGGAGTTCCTTGCATTGGTTGCGTATTTCCTTGTTGTTGTGATGGCATGCCTTGTGCAGTCATACCTGTATTTGGTTGCTCTTGGCCTTGTTGTTGAGCGGGTTGTTGCTGACCATTTGCAGGATTCTGTTGATTATAATTGGACTTTACTTCATTGTAATCTGGGAAATTGAATTGATGTTGTTCTTGAGTATTTTGTTCTTGTTGTGGCTCCTGTTGCTGCTGTTGCATATTTGTATTTGGTGTTTCTACTGCACCTGTCACTGTTGTTGTATCTTGTTGTTGGTTTTGGTTGCTCAACTGTCCTGTAAGCTTTTGTGTGAGTTCTAGTATTGCTGATGCAATCTTCTCATTCTGTTGCACAACTTGGTCAAGCTTTTCTTCTATTTTTGATTCTCCTGCAGCTTTTTTGAAAATCTCTATTAGTTCATCTAATTTATCTTGAGAAACATTTTTCTCTGATTTTATTTTTTCATGCGTATCTTTCATTTTTTCGTGCTCTTCAGTTAATTTCCCGTGGAGATCTTCAAGATCTTTATGAGATGATGAATCCTTTATTTTTTTCTTTGTGGACTTGGCAGGAATTTTAAATCACCTTTCCTGATTGAGGGAAAAAAGATATATAAAACTTCCGAAAGGTAAATTATTCCGTCTCAGAGCAAAACTATTAAAAACAATACAACTTTCTTTCATGTGTTGTAATATGTCAAGCCTTGATATTAAAAAGATTGAGAAAATTGTGAGAACTGCTGCACTTGAAAATGCTGTCAAACATTCTGGTAAAGCTCAACAAGGTGCGATCATAGGTAAGCTTCTCGCTCAAAAACCAGAACTAAAGAAAAATATGTCTGAAATCTCGCCTTTGATAAAATCTATACTTGATGATGTTAATTCTCTTTCTCAGGATGAGCAAAAGAAACAGCTTCTTGAATCTATGCCTGACTTCGTAGAGGCTGAAAAAAAACTTAAAGCAAAGAGAAAGAAAGAAGCAAGAGAGCTTCCTCCACTTAAAGATGCAGAGGAAGGAAAAGTTGTTACACGGATACCGCCAGGTCCTTCAAAGTATCCACATATAGGACATGCTGTAAGTTTTGGTATCAACTATTTATACGGAAAAGAGTATTCGGGCAGATGTATTCTAAGGTTTGATGACACAAATCCCGAAGTAGAGAAGCAAGAGTTTGTTAATGCTATTAAAGAAGATGTGATAGAATATTTGGGTTTTGAACCTGCAGAGACTGTTTATGCAAGCGATTACATGGATAGATTCTATGCGTATGTTGAGAGTCTTATTGAGAAAAAGAATGTATACGCCTGTTCTTGTCCTAGTGAGTCTATAGCTGAATCAAGAAGAGATATGAAAGAATGTGTACACAGAGACCAAGATTCAAGTGAAACAAAGCGTATTTGGAATGAGATGAAGAAAGGAAAATTTTCAGAATATGCTCTTAGGCTTCGTATTGATATGGGTCATAAGAATGCAGTTATGCGAGACCCTGTGATGTTCAGAGTCGTAGGGGCATCACATTATCGTCAAAAAAGTAAATATAAGGTTTGGCCAACATACGATTTTGAGAGTCCCGTAGTTGATGGGATGAATGGAATAACACACGTTTTACGTTCTAATGAGTTTGACACACGTATTGAGTTACACCATCATATAGCAAGTTTACTTGGTTTTCATGAAGCCATCTATAAGCCCTATGGCCGTGTAAACATCACGGGATCCCTAACTTAAGGAAGAGAGATAAGGCGTAAGATAGAGTCTGGCGATTTTATTGGCTGGGATGATCCTAGACTGGTCACTTTAAAGGCACTCAGAAGAAGAGGAATTGTACGTGATGCAATAATAAATGTTGTGAAGATGGCTGGCCTTTCAAAACAAAATACTAATATTGATTTCTCAGTCATTGCTGCAGAAAATAGAAAGATACTTGACAAGGTAGCGAAGCGTTTCTTTTTCATAAAAGAACCTCTTAAGGTGAAAATTGAAGGTGCACCGCAGATTGAGAACGAGCTTAATCTTCATCCTGAGCATTCCCGTGGAGGCAGGATGATTAAGACGCACGATGAATTCTTTATTGAGAAGGAAGACTATTCGCGAATTAAAGACGGAGAAGTCTGCAGACTTATGGATTGTCTCAATTTTGTGAAAGAAGGCAACCAGCTAAAATACCATAGTACTCCACATTCTGATTTTAAGAATAAAGGAAAACTTATCATTCATTGGCTTCCTTCATCTTCCGTTAATCTTGAGGTAAGCATAATGATGCCTACTGCGGAAGTGATTGAAGGGATTGCTGAACCAACAATAAAACTTTTGAAAGAGGGTGACGTAATCCAGTTTGAGCGTTTTGGTTTCTGTAGGCTTGATTCAAGAAAGAAAGACAAATTTAAGTTCTGGTACACACATGATTAGTTTTTAAGAAAAGTTTTTAATATTCTATTGTAATTCATAACATATGCCAAGAAAATCTGGATTAATCCCTCAGGCCCCAGTAAAAAGAATTATGCTCGATTCTGGCGCAAATAGAGTTAGTTCAGATGCCGTTTCTACTATGACAGACATTCTCATAGAACTTGGCATGGAAATAGGAGAGCAGTCTGTTAGAATTGCAAAACATGCAGGTAGGAAAACAGTAACAGCTTCAGATGTTAAGATGGCTTCCAAGGATTGAAACTTTGCTTTCTTTAGTCTAATATGTTTCCTTATATACCTTACTTTCTGTTATAACTATACTAAATTTACACCAGATGCCTCAGCATGTTTCCATACCAATTCTGTAAAGCAGGGTTATTAATTCTTATTTCTCCATTCTTGTATGTTAAGACATTTTTACTTCGTGAAGATAAATGTAAGAATAGTATCGGATTGCTATTCAAGTCTCTCTTTGCTCCATAGAAAATTGCTTCGCCTGATTTTGGGTTACCCTTATCATCACTGACGTTTGTTGTATCAATTCCTTTTTCGTTGAGTCTATTAACATAGTATGAGACTTTCTCATCAAGGTTTCCGACCGTAATAGAATCGTTACCATTCATTGCTCTACAAAGTAGTGTCGTTGGATAGACCGTTTCTGATTCACCAATCGCTCTTTTAATTTTATGTGATAAGGAATCCTCTCCTCCTTTCGAAATTATTTGGCGCCCTTCCATGTCAGAGAGTCTTATTGGCTCTGAGTAAGTTACTGTTGCATCAATCATAGCATTTTGATCTTTATATGTGTAGTTAGGATATCTTTTGAAAATGTAATTCAACTCAAATAAGTACCGGGCGGGTTTGGGTAGTTTCGACATAATTGATGTTGTGTCGTTCAAGAATAATGCGTCAGGATATTTCGACAACGAGATATCTACAGGTGCAACAAAAATTTTCGTGTCTGTTTTTTTTAATGCTCGGTCTATTATGGCATAAGGCATGGGACTTATATCTCCAATGTATCCTGTTTTTGTTCTGCCTCCTCCGATTATCGCGCCTTCAGGGCTTCTTGATATCTCAGGGAATACAATAAGGTCGTGCCTTGGAACATTTGACTCTCCACCCATTTGTTCTTTTAGATATGCACTCAATATTGATTGATATTTTTTTGTTGTTAGAAAAATTGATTCTTTACCTTCGGCCGAAACTTGTTTATCATCTCTTAGAAACATTACGGCCCCAGAATCCCTCATTATCTTGCTAAACGGTCCTAAAAATAGATTATCGCCCGCAAGAAGCATCAGATCTTTTGAAATTAAATGGTAATGTACTGGTTGTCCAATGATAAAATCTGCGAGACTTCGATGTCTTGAGGCGGTTACAATAACATTATTTGAATTTTCTTTTATTTCTCTGTATCTTGAGGCGCCTTTAACAGTTATCTTTGAGAATAAAGAGCGTTCATTTCCTTGGTATACTTCTCTATCTTCTTTCGCATTTTTCTCTGTGCAGTTCTCAAAAGTATCCCCGAAGTAAAATTCTTTTATGCTCTTTCCACGTGTTAGGAAGTCGATGTGGCCCTCCTCCAGGAATTCTTTATCCAGTGTATGACCTATGTATGGAAAGTATTCTTCTGTGTTCATATACCAAGTTTTCCCTTATTCTTTAAAAGAGTTTTCAGAATATACACCAAAATATACATCAAATTACTCGTTATCAACACAGTATTCTCGATGAAGAACGTTTCAGGGAAATGAATAATTCAGTTCTTCGCTTTGCTATCTTACTTTAGATCCATCTGCAATATCAACAGAAATTTCTTCTTTCTCTGTCTTGAGAGGCTTTCCCATGTACACTGCTTTAGAATCTTTTGTTGTTATCTCAACATTGAAGAACTCATCAATAGTTATTTCTTCTTTTCCTTGAGTTTCACCGTCGACAACGACTTCATCACCAGGTTCTGACTGTTTAGGTTCTAATAGCTTAACATTGTTTCCATCATCAGCCGCGAGTAACATACCTTGGCTTTCTTTTCCTCTAAGTTTTGCCGGCTTAAGGTTTGAGACGACCACAATCTTTTTCCCAACAAGTTCTTCTTTTGTGTAGTG
>CAZOXV010000074.1:0-3366 GCA_964583935.1 uncultured Methanosarcinales archaeon
ATATTAGAAAAGGAATCATACCTGTTCAAGTATTTTTTTTTGTAATCATCATCTAAACTTTGCACTCCAATCTGAACAAGCCTGCAACCGGCATCTTCCAATAAATCAGAAGTTTCCTGATCAAAGTAGCCGGAGTGGACTAGACATTGAAATGGCACATCTATCTCAGCCTTGTAACGACCAAGAAATTCTTTCAACCACTTTTTGTTCATTATGAATATGTCATCCAGAAAATTAACGTATTTTATGTTATACTTACGCTTGGCTTCCA
This sequence comes from uncultured Methanosarcinales archaeon, assembly GCA_964583935.1. Lineage (GTDB taxonomy): Archaea > Nanobdellota > Nanobdellia > Woesearchaeales > CAZJJJ01 > CAZJJJ01. The sequence goes on from CAZOXV010000074.1 coordinate 272, forward strand.
AAAGTTCTGTCATCAAATGATCTACACTACGTAGTCTTACTCGCTTAGATGAAGAGCCGTCAGAATTTTTTATTTCAATGCTATTATAACAGTAAGAGCAACTAAAAGGACAGCCCCGTGAAGCCATAGTCAACCAAGAATCGCCTAAGCGAATATAATCCTCCCAAATTTCACGATCATATTGGGGGAAAGAAGATAAATCTCTTGAACAAGTTTTCTGCAAACCTGTTATAACATCTCCTTTTCCAGAAACAAATTTAGTGTTTACTATTGGTGTTTTGAAATCTTCTTTTTCAATAGATGACAAAATATCAAGAAAAGCATCTTCACCCTCACCAACAACAACATAATCAACTTCAGGTTTAATTATCATATAATCGGGAACAGATGATACGTGTGTCCCACCAAAAACAGTTTTGAGATGCGGTAATGCTTCCTTTGCTCTTTTCGCTATATCAAGACTCCATGCAACTGTAGGAGTGACAGAAGAAAAAGCAAGAACGTCTGGTCTTTCTTTTTCTATTTTTTTTAGAACAATGTCTGTATCATCAAACAGTCTCCCTAAAAGTTTGGAGTTAAAATTGTATCTATCATTAAAAAGAGATGCACTGAAAGCTAGACTTACTTTATGTCCTTTTTCTTTGCATAAAGAAGAAAGTAAGCTTATAGCCAGGTTCTCAAATCCCAATGCCACAAACATGACGTGCATATATGGAGAAAATCGTTGTGATATATAAAATATAGTAAAAAAAAGAAAAGGTACGATTAGTACCTTCTGAATTTTTTCTTAGTTTTTCTTATTAATCTTCTTCCTGTTGTACTCATTCCGAAGATTCCAACCAAGAGCAAAAGCAATAAGATTCCGCCTGTGTTCCTTATTGTACCTGAGTTCTCTTCCATGAAGAGTGCAAAACCTGTTAAAGTGTCTTCTGAATCTGCTAGATCAGTTGCAGGTGGAACAGTACCTTCGTCAGGCGTTTCTTCTGGTACTTGTGGTGGAACTTCTGGTTCTTCCTCAGGAGTTTCTTCTTCAGGAGTTTCTTCTACTTCCTCTGGCTCTTCCTGAGTTCTTAGATACTCATCAGGTATAGGCATATTTCCTCTTGGAGATGGACTTGAAGGAGTAGGTTCTGGTATCATCTCTCCTGTTATTGCCCACCATGAGAACTGAGCTGTTTCCGTACAAATCTCTCCATTACTCATAGTAGTTGGATAAGATTCCCATTCTCCTGCACTTTCGTTGTATCTCCAGAAAACATGGTTTTGTCTGTTTTGCAATGCAGATGGTAAATCATCTACATCTATGCAAATTTGTGTTCCATCTTCCATATTATTTTTTACAGACGTTGTTGCAGATATGTCAAAGAACTGTGCAGGTCCTTCTCCTGGCTGTCCTCTTCCTTGACTGTTTGCTCTTGCAGTTACAGCAACCATTCCTTGTACATTTGGAGGCATATCTGGTGCATTTAATGCAATTCTTATACCACGTGCACCTGGGAAATTCTCATCTTCAAGAAGTCCGTTTAGGACTCTGTTTCTTACTATCTGTCCAGGTGGTAATGCTGCATCTTCCTCATCCTCTACAAAGAACTCGACAACCTCCTTGTCAAGAACCTCTCCGTTTACCATATTGACCAAGGAGAAATTTATGTTGTACTCTCCTGGCTCACTGAAATAACTGGAGACATCTGTTGTAACACTATAGTCGTGGGATATGTTAAAACCTGGCTTTGGACCCCAATGTCCTACTTCTGTTAAATTATGGATGACCTCATTTGTATCTGTTGCATTCAGTGTGATATCGCCAGGACCAGATACATTCACATATACCAATGCTTGACTATATCCAACATTTCCAACCTCATCAGCTGCCAGTGTCACAGGGATATCATATGCCTTATCGTAGAGAATCTCACTTGGCATTTCCATATCAAGAGCATACGTTGATCTTGTGTCGAAGACTTCATCACCTAGCTGAACACTTCCGATATTATTCTGATCAATCAGTAATGTAGCACCGTCCTCTTTAATAAAAGGATGTTTCGTTTCGACATTGTTTATGGTTTTGAGGGGGTCAGTAATTTTCACATCATTCAATCCAGAACCAGTTACTGTATTGCCCTCAATGATAACCTCCGCAGTCTCGCCAGGTACTACCCAGATACCTTCATGCCCAGCATCGTTGACTACATTATTTCGTATAATCAAGCTATATTCAGGATATGCACCAATAGGTCCAGCATGTACTACATTGCCTTCTATTAACACTTCACCTGCAGAAGGTGTTCCATGATAATTTTGTATTCCGACTGTATTTCTCTCATTATCTTTTACGATGTTGTTCAAAACAGACATACCATCTGAATTTTTGAGATCGATTGGTGCTTCACTTTTTTCATAGTCTACAGTAAAGCCGTCAAAAGCTACTCCATCTGCTTCAAAGACGATTCTACCGTCAATGACAGCCTCGTCTTCTCTTTCCTCAAAGCCAGGTGTTCCAGCGTTAGGCCCAAGAATTGTTAGATCACCAACTTTTATCGTTAGAGATTCACTATATGTCCCATCTGCAACAAGAATAGTATCTCCTGCTTCTGCTTCATCAATTGCTGTTTGGATTGACATTCCTTCAACGACAAAATGAAGGTCAGTTACGACAAGATCAAATGTAACATCTTCTGAATTAACTCCATCACTAACTGAAACAACTAATGGTTCACCTGATTCAAAAGCATCAACTAATGCACTTACTAAAGTAGTTCCTTCTGAATCTTCCCAATTGCTTCCTTTTAGCTCTCCATCTTCATTCCATTCATAAGCAGTCTCATCAAACTCTATTTCTGTGATTGTAGAATCTTCTTGTCTGTACAAAGCTCCTAAGTATCTTGCCATGTCATTCATTGACCTGTTATCAAGAAACTCCTCTGCTGTGTATGTTCCTGTGAAAACATTATCGTCAAGAACAATGTCACCATATGTATATACAGGATCATATTCATAATCCATAGCAGATTCAATTTCTGCTTCTAATGTGTTCAATAGAACAAGATCAAATGTAACATCTTCTGAATTAACTCCATCACTAACTGAAACAACTA
>CAZOXV010000074.1:3466-5968 GCA_964583935.1 uncultured Methanosarcinales archaeon
CTTCTGAATCTTCCCAATTGCTTCCTTTTAGCTCTCCATCTTCATTCCATTCATATGTAGTATCATCAAACACAATCTCAGTTATGTTGGAATTATCTTGTCTGTACAAAGCTCCTAAGTATCGAGCCATGTCATTCATTGACTTATTATCAAGAAACTCCTCTGCTGTGTATGTTCCTGTGAAAACATTGTTTTCTAACTCAACATCACCATACTCATATGCAGGATTATATTCATATTTCAAAGCAGATGAAACTTCGGCTTCGAGTGTTCCATCAGCACTCACTCCGACGACTGAAACTAACATTGTAAATATCATAGCTAAAACTAAGAAGTTTATTTTTCTCATACGTAACCACCCATAATTATTATTTATAGAAATGTTATCTTTAGAAAAAAACGAGAGCAATGCAACCACAAAAAAATATGCGAATCCATCTAAAAGTCCACATTTTACCGTTTCTGTCCGCCCCCGATGTGTACTATGTTGCTACATGATTTGTGATTAGTATATTTAAAACTGCGTATACATATTTCCAAGAAAATATACATAAAAATTAAGTTATAGACGAGAAAAAAATTCAGCTATTTTTGCTCTTTCTTTGCCCGGATCAACTTCTTGACGATGATGAAAATCACGATAGAAAGTATCGCGAAACGGATCACCGTACTCAAGAAAACACCCCATCCAAGGGTGATGCCGCCAAAGCTCCATGTCGCGGATTCCCATGTTCCGTTCGGGATCAACGGGTCGAGAAACGGCATGAAGATATTATTGACAAAGGCTTTCACCATATCATTGACAGCCTGGCCCATGACAAAAGCGACAGCTACTGAGAGAACCTTGTACTCGCTCAAGAAATCGCGGAATTCATGCCAGTATCGTTTCATATATATACTTATCAGGATCCATCTTATATACCTTTTGGAAAATATTTATTATGGATGAGCACATGATGAAGATGAGGTGAGAGCATGAAAGTTGATCTGAAGAAAGGAGAACGAACATCAATCTGTACGTGCGGAAAGAGCGGTAGCCTTCCCATATGCGACGGGACGCACAAAGCGATGGAGAACGTCAGACCATTAAGGATAACTCCCGACGAAGACGCAACCCTGGAGATAGATTCCTTGAACTATCACGGGTAGCTGTCGTATGCTCACTTTACATACGCACAAGAAAAAAGCCTGAGCACAGTTATGCGCCCAGGAATTTCAGCAAAGCGTATACAAGGAAACCTGGCCAGAGAAATGCCTTCAGGACGCCTAGAAGACCGGACCAGAAGCTCGTCGCGGTCGATATGTAATAGATCAGCGCTCCGATGAATCCGAGCCCATAGATGCAGCCGCTGCCCGCATGGTGCGAGATGTTTGGCTTGCAGCAGTGATCTTTCTTGCTCTCTTCTTCCAGCTTTTTCCCGATGGAAGCACCTATCTTGTCCCAGCTTTCTTTTTTCGCCTTTCTTGTCGTTCTCTTCTTAGCAGGTGCCATGCGCTCTTTCTGCATCGATGAGTTTATATCTGTTTCTATTTCATACATTACAATCCTCACTTTTCAAAATCTGTCGGGATTATTCAGACTTCATTCTGTGTTGTGACAACACTTGACGAAATGAAACGCAAACAAAACATGAAGAAACAAATCGAAATAGTCCCGACAACACAATCATAACTTTTTGTTTTTGCTAAAAACATCTTGTCAAAGAAAACCCGTCATTTTTTCTTTCCGGCTTGAAGTTTTACTCGACCAGATCGTCATACCCTCTCTTCACCGCCATATAGAGCAAGTAATGGTCGAATGGTTTTGTATCCTTCAGGATTCCTGTCTCAACCCACAAAGAGACAATATCCTTGTCAAACCCTCCCATGAGGAGCTCTTGAGTAGCTTCATAAAGCGTCTGACAGCCATTGTCCGCAAGGTATTTGTAGATCCCTGCAGCGTTCCTGAGCTGCTGTTCTCCAACATCCAACAGCTCTAGGAATTCTTTGAGATGGCTTGTGATGACAGCAGCATACTCGGCGAGATCTATCGAGGATATATCTTGTCTTGTCGTCGATATATAATAGTTATATGCTTCTTCCAGGCGCTCAGACTGCTGCTGTATATGTTCATGGTTTTCGTAGAGCTGCCTGCCTTCATTCGCCTGGGCGAGGATGCGTTCTTTCTCCAGTTCATGAAGCGTGTCGCTGAGCTCAGGATAACCCCGTTCCACACCTTGAAATACTAGCCCGTAATCAAGAGAATCTATCGCTCTGATATAGTCCTCTTCTATCCAGAACCTGACCGCTTCGGGATGGATTTCCCTGCGCTGGAGAACTGCTGAGACATCGCCTATGGTCTGCGCTTCATGCCTGTCCCGGACATACGTAAAGATCTCCTTGAGCCTGTCATGATACTCCGGGCTTCGCGTCTCTCCGCCTTTGACAAATCTCGTCTCTATAAAATCATCTATGGATACATGCCTGCTATCTTCCTGGCGATCCTCTGAGTTCATAGATTAA
>CAZOXV010000075.1:0-5953 GCA_964583935.1 uncultured Methanosarcinales archaeon
ATGAAAATCCTTATCTAAGAAATCAGGAATATCAATGGGCTCACTCGTAGTATTTATTGCGTCAACTACTTTATCCAAGTCATCCTTATCAGAATGAGCGCCTTTGAAAGGTGATAGTTGTAATGAATGTGAAAAATCAGGTGATGAACCAGAGATAGTAATGAGTCTAGGAGATTCAGGTGTCTCGTATCCACGCAGTACGGCATTAGATGTATAAGTTCCCGGAGTTAGCAAAATTTCAAACACACCATCTTCATTTGTTCTTGCAATGTAATTTTTATTATCATCACTCCTGAAATATATATTCGCATCAGATTTTGCAGTGAATTCAGCATCAAGCCTTCCTTTTCCTATAACTACACCTTTTACAATCATACCTAAAGTATTACATGGTTCATCTGAATGTGTGAATCCATCACCATCACGACAACAATATCCGGCATCCACAAATTGGTCACCACACTGACATACAGAATTTACAGACTTGCCTGATGAACCCTCGTCAAGACACTGAACTTGTGGTAAACAAGGAGAATTACAAGCTTGGTTTGAACACCCAGTATTTTCATCGGGTCTTGAATCTTCTGGACAAAGCTTTCTATCAGCACAGCAATAAGCAGGAGGAACACTACATGCATCAACTACTGTTGTACCTTCGCAAAGTCGACCATATTGTCCCGCACCAGCAAAACAGATAGAACCTTCTTCAGAACCATCACTGCAACCCAATGTGTTAGGACAACAAACAGCACCCGATGCAGTCTCTAAAGAATCAGCAGGAACAAGATGCGCAGTAATCCCATGATAATCTCCGACAAGGCTTTCTAATTCGAAAACCCAAGGACGATAGCCCGGCGCAGATATGTAGAGAAGCCTTGCACTTTCTGGATCCACAGGCACACCAGCAACCATGAAACTTCCCGCACTGTCAGAAGTATTCTGAAGATTAGTACCTGAAACAGTTATCGTTGCTCCTGAAACAGCATCTGTGCTCTCTTCAAAAGAACCATCTTCAAAAACAGTCATCTCAAAAACAGAACCGGATATTGTGACGGTTTGCACTTCATCAGAGTCCTTCAGAACAAGAGAAAAAGTTTCTTGCTCAGAAACATAAATTGTTTCTTTTAAAATTCTTGTCTGCTCACCTTGAACAGAAATAGCATTAACATAATATGTACCAAACCCGACTCTGCTAGAACCCGAACAATCAATTCCATAATTATAATTGGTTTCGCCAGGAATCTCTCGAAAGCTACACTGCTCTGCCTCGCCTACTTTTTGAATATAAGACTGATCTAAATCAAGAGATATTCTTTGATCACCCTCATTCTTAACATCAAAATATATTGGAAAATCAGCATCCTGAAAATTATGAGCACAAGCTTCAACCGAATCAACATCAGGGTCAAAAAATGCAAAATCATAAAGATCTTCATTACAATTTTCTTGAATAACATTATAATTATAGTTCCACTCATTTCCACTTCTAAAAATACAACACCCAACACTACATTCAGAGATAGCAGAACAGCGCGTATCTTCATAAAATTCTCCAGTACAGGCATCTTCTAGTTGGGATTTGGACATCCCGGCATCATATGTGCCAGAATACGATATGTAAGGACCAAGACATGCACCAGCATCAGAAACACAACAATAATCTCCTTGTTCAGCATCCTGACTTGGCTCTGTATCTATACCTAAAGCACTAAATGATAATGATGTTAAAATTACAAAAAACACAAAAACAGCCAAAATAACTGTTTTATTCATTAATCTTGTTCTATTCTTGGCGGTAATTCTAGCTCACCTCTTAGCCGTCCAGTATAAGTATACCAGTTTCTAAAATAATTATTATCTCCTAGCCTCTCAACATATAGAACGTAAACCCATCCATCATCGTCGGTAAACGTTATAGTTCCAGCAGTCTGATTGAATAAATCTGCAAGATGCATATCGCCATGAGTAACAGGTGATACAACCTCGTAGTCATCTATGAATTCTTGATTCATACTAAGGTCCTTCATCTTTAATGCATATAAATAATTGTAATTATTGTACGGTTCTTCTAAATCTAGTATTTTCTGACGTGTTACAAATATTTGAGGACCATTAGTCTCTTGGAATACAAACAATTCATCATAATTTGTGTGATTTCCAAGGGTTCTTTTAAACATAGAACGCTCGGATGGAGAACCAATCTCTTCTAGTTTTTCATCGTCGAACATCTCTTTCAACTCGTCAATCCATGTTGCTTGGTTTCTTTCAGGTGAAACATATGAATCCAATGTCTGTCCGCTTATTTGAGTCCTTAAAGTTGCCGCCCCGAAATATAGTAAAATTTTCTTTTCAGAGTTATACAATATATTTCCACCACGTACGCATTCAACAAATTCGTCTCTAGGATTTTCAACAGCTTCTTCACAAATACTGGTCATTGAATTTGACGCCACACCAAAATACCGGAGTATACTTGTAAGCCTATATGAATCGCTAGGATCGTCTGGCTCGCCAGTAATATTTTCATTGAGCGGGATTCCAATCACAATATCACGCAAATCAGTGCCGTATTTGAGGACACAAGCACTATCTGCATATCTAAGTTGGAAATTCTGATCTACTACAAGCTGGTCAAAAAGATTGGTTAACACAATCTTTGGACTAGAACCTAAAGCAAAATCAAACTCATAATAGTTCAAAACGTCTTTGTAATCTCCACAATACAAGGACTGTGTTCCCATAGGACTTGCCTCGGTAAGAAGTGAAGCAACTTCACCAAGCCTCAATGTCCATTGACCATCTTCACAAACCCTGCCATGGAATTCTTCACCATCTGCGACACAATCTGTCCTATTAATAATCTCGGTGACACCATAACTGTGTGGCGCCAAATTTTTATCTGCACCCACAAAACAAGAACCCGGTGTACAGAATCCATGAGGCGGTATAGCCGAATGCTTAGACAAAACACCTTGTGTGTCGTCTGCTAATGTTACTTGAGTGTCATCGGTGTCAACCCACCTATATGATTTTTCTCTGAACTCGTAACTTTCATCTCCAGACATACAAATATATCCTCTTTCATTATTGTTAGTCGCAAAATTAGGATATGCGAGTATGTACTCTTCCATCGTTTCAAAACCTGAATGTCCTGTTGCGTCTAGATAAACACATTCGTGGCCATTCCAACAGGAATTATCTGGACAGCATGCCCTCCTTGTAACCGTTCTGAAATATTTACTTCTTTCAGATTGACCGGGTTGCCTCTTTTCGAGTTGAACTGAGTCCATCATAAAATTCCCGGAGAAGCTTATACTAACGACTCCATCCTGTGCTTCTGCTAAAATTTCGTGCCGTTCCCACTGCGCATTGTTATCAATGGTGTGTGAATCCAAAGTTGAAGCAAAGGTGCCTGTATCAGAAGTCCCTGTTGTTCTGACCCACGCAGAGAAGATATATTCTCCATCTTCAAGCGGGTCTCCGTTAGAATCCTTGAAATCGTGGGTATAATCTAGACCTTGACATTGGAGATGTCTATATCCTATACTATCTTCTGTCTTATAAGAAGTCATACCCTTTATCCTTTCATCTAATATCTCAGAATCAATCCTTTCCCCAGTACTTGCAGGAGCATTATCATCAAGCTTAAATGTACAACCGGCAGGCATAAAAGAACCCCCAAAAGTAAAACTCGAATCCTCTATTATATTAGGGGATACAGAAACATGTGAGTAGTTCTTTTCATCAGGAGAGTCTATATCTACTGCAGTAGTCCAGTAACCTTCAGGGGAACATACGAAACCATCGTTCTTAGGAACACCTTTTATCTCAGTACAATGATTGACGGCAACGTCGCCAGTAAAAGTTATATCATCAACAGTGGTAAGAGGCAATTCTTTTGTTTTATTATGGCAGGCATAAGATGTTCCGCCTTCGTTAAGAACAACGGGTGAAGGCAAGAGTGCAAGCCTGTTTATTGAAATAATTGCTTCATCCTGACCTGCAGGTCTGTTCGCTTCAATATTTAATCTATAGTCTCCAGACGTGGAAGGACGGAATATAAAATATCTCATACTTGAACTTCCATCAGAATTAGCAATGTTTTCACCACCCAAATTAAATTCTGTATATATGTGTGGGGGGACATAGTTCAATTCTACAGGAACTTCCGAGCTTCCTACAAACTTTACATTTATGTTTTCGGAGTCTGGCGTATCAATAAACAAATAATAATCCAAACCAGCAGTCAAATGGATTGGATATTTTGATTCAAGTTCAATAGCATTGTAAGTATCAAAATTGTTCATGGAAGGATTATAAAATTTTAATGTTGCCGCGCCCGGAGAAACAAACTCTGAATCTACAGAAGGCGTTTTAATCTCCCAATTCTTTATTCCCGAACCTGCGTTTACAAAAGGCAAATCTGCTTTGAACCTTAACAAATTCAAACCGTCACCATCATGCACAGCAGGTAGAAGAACATGGTTCGTATTCCAACCTTCATTATTATTACCAGATTGTATTACATCAGAAATTCTATATCCATCTGCAACACCCCTGTTGTTCCAACAGGTTCTTGGCATCGTAGTTGGTTGATTGTGAAAAATATTTTCATCATTATAATACTCTGCAGAGTTAGCCACCCTCGCATCTCCACAACACCTGTCACCAGTCTTCCAAAACCTATCAAGAAGATCATAATAATCAGTTCTGTAAGCATGATCAAGTCTTACAAAATCGCATGCGAGATCTGACGCAGTGTATGTTGTTGCATCTTCATCGGCATCAGTCTCAAAAGAATCCATGTCATTAACAAAATTCCCTGATTGAGTACAGAACCAAACATCAGAGCTTGTTCCATCATCCATAGAAATATAATCTCCAGGACCGAGCCTTATTGCATTATTCTCATCGGAAATCAGATATCCATCTCTTGCAGTATTAGGTTCACAAACAGCAAGAGCAAGCGATGGTCTTTGGTCCAGCTCATCACCCTCTAAACCTCCGTCTGTGCTTGCAACGACAAACCCATCATCCATGCAAAGGAAACCGCGTTCGTCATCTGCAAAATTCTTAACATCGCCAAGACCAAGACAACTAACATCATCATGTCCGCAGTCAGTGTTGTGTATATCTCCAGAACCAGCATAATCACTATCGCAAGCAACAATCCCACTATCAGATGTTCCTACGATGTAGCGATATTCATCAATGCTGCTCACATCTTCGTACTGTACATCAACAAAATTTTCGCTGGCAGCCTCATAGCTCCAAAAGTTGTGCTTATGAGTTACATCATATATTTCACCAGGAACGCCGGTCTGTGCCCATCCAAAAGTGCCTTCTTCTGAGACAGTACAAACGTGTGGTTGAGATTCATAAGTAACAATCTTACCTATATCATCTACACGATCACCACAACATCTCAAAGGTATCGATGAACTATCAGATCTAGCAACCCACTGAGATAAAGAACGTGGCGAGCTTGAGGAAACAGGGGCTTCACTAAAAGAATCTACACCTTCATGGAGAAAATTGTGAAGCTCCCGGCATGCATCCACAGAAACACTACCATCGTTATAAAATTGACCATCAAAGCAAATTCCCGCCATATCTTCATGGAACTCGTATACAGTTCCGGATGATTGCCCATAAGCATAGACATAGCCACCATTAAGAGCCATAGCGGTGTCTATACAATCAAGAAGAGATCCAGCCATATAATATGTATCACTATTAGATTTAAACGTACAAGTTCCGTCTGTACTTGACTGCCAGCCAGAAAAAGTATTTTTTGTATCTCTGTCCAAAGTAAGCTCGGTGCCGTTTGCAAGAGCTACAGATTCACTATTGTGAATATTTAGCCCATCGGACCACCTTCTTTCAATAAGCTCATCTTCTCTATCGGCCCTGCCTGTTTTCCCTGCACAAGGCGAATATGAATCGCCCGCAG
>CAZOXV010000076.1:0-5883 GCA_964583935.1 uncultured Methanosarcinales archaeon
TAATCAACATTTGCTCCCTCAAGAAGTTCACCAGTAGACGAGTCTCTGGCTCTAACAGTTACTTCACCAGAATTATAATTTTCTTCACTACAAAATATAGAATCGTATAAAGAACTTGACATATCAAATCCGCCTGCATCAGGCGATGAAGAAACAGGCATGTTATTTCTTATATTGGACTCCAAAGCAAATTTAAGTACAAACCCATCACCATCAAATGCTGTAGAATCACGCAAAGTTACCATCACAGGATATGAAACATCATATCCGAATTGATATGTATAAGGGAGAGCTTCTCTCATTGCAGAGCCTAATATAGGAATATCTCCTAAAACAGGAATATCCTGATCCCCCGGCTCAATAATCTCTGAACTACCTATCTTAACATACATATCCCACCAATTCTTATAATCAAGCTCAATATCATAAAGAAGCTCAAGTTCTGAGTTATTAAGAGAAAATAGCATTGATGAAAAAACAGCAGCATCATAGGGATCTTCATTAAGTGATGGCAAATTAATTGTCTTTGATTCTGAAAAAGATATCAACGGCACATAAGACGCAAGAACAGACATCAATGTAGACTTAACCTCAGTCCTTGTCCATGCTTGTCTAACATCTCCGCCAAGTCTAGAAACGAAAGGATCGTAAAATGGAGGCAGTAGTGAAGTTCTGCTTGTTCCCGAATAAAGCGCAATTAACTCAATGAGTTGGGTTTCTAGGAACGCATTCGACTCCTGAAATTCTGTTATTTCTTCTGCCATATTATATATAGAAGCAAAATCAACATCAAGAACGGTTGTGTAAAAAGTCAAATCCTGATTCCGAGTATCTTTCGTGGCAGAAACAGGCATTTTTAAATTAACAAAAACATTACTATCAGCAATATCAACCTCAGCAGATGGATCAGTGACAATATCCACATCAAAACCCATTTGAGAAAGACTCCTAAACTCGTCCATACAACGAATTACCTCTTTTTCAACATACTCTTCAAGATGGCTTTCGACAGAGTTTGAACCCCTCAGAGGAAGTCTCTTTGATGAGAAAGTACAACTTGAAGTGGCAAAACAATCATCACCAGAATCCATGTGCCACCAATATGCAACTTTGTAATCTTCGTGACCAGGTAAATAAAACACAGAATTTGCTTCTCTAGATGTAGGATCTAACCTGTTTGCAACAAGCTCATCAGTATAAGCATAGCCACCGTGCCTTCCAATTCTCACAAGACCTTCACGAGCAACATCACGAACACACGTTGTTATGTATTCTTGCACAGGCCTAAAATCAGAAGAAACACTTTCCACAGCAATCTTCTGAGAACCCTCTTCAAACTGCTCTCTTACAGCAGTGTCACGGAGAATAAAAAAAGTTGCAGCGCCAATGAGAATAATAAGTCCGACTATTATAAAAACAGTTATCTGAGCCCTCTTATTATAAAACACGTATCACACCTTAAGGAAACAAAAATTGTTAACACATCATTTTATAGGATAATCATTTATATATTTTTCTGAAAGTACGAGAGAAGAAAATCAGAAGAAAGAAAAAGGACATTAAGATTTCTCTTTTGCATTTGTGCTCTGAGCATTAGTTTTTTTTGGAGAGCCCTTTGTTGTGCTTTTACTTTTTTTTGAAGAACTTTTTTTCTGCTTTGTCTTGGAAGAAGAAACAGAAGATTTCTCAAAATCATCAAAAAGCCCATCAATCTTTTTTAGCTCCATGCTAATGTCCTTCATAGTAAGATTACTACCAAGGAGATCATCGTCTATTTTTCTGAATTTTTTCATGGCTTTTTCATTTTTGATAGACTTTGAAAGCTTTTGAAGTTTGTTATGGTAAGACATCTCAATATCTTCAATAGAACGCTTCTGTTTTGATGGAGAATGATTAATCTCTTTAGATATCTTCTTTAGAGCATCCTTAGATTTAGAGACTTCATTGGATTTCTTATGGTCTGAAGGAGAAATATAGTCTGAGGCAGAACTTGGTATCAAAGAATTTTGACCGCACATGGGACACTTACCAGAAATGTCTTCAACCTCAAAAGATTTTCCAGACAAAGCGTTTGAACATTCCGGATTATTGCACATGGCTTCCATCATCACCACTCTTAGAATCCGCGTTGTCAGCTACAGCAAAAACCTGTTCATCAGCCGAACCATTATTATCAGAACTTCCCTGCTTGCTCGTACCATCTTGCTTATTAGAACCTTCAACAGTAACACTATCACCTGAGTCAAGAGTACCATCTTGTCTTGCATCCTGGACTGTATTCATCAAAAGATTAATGTCATTGAATAATTCCTTTATAGAAAGATGTACAACCTTCTTCTCACTAGGACTTAATTCTGCAGCGTGAAATTTATCTACAAGACGATTATAACTTGTCTTTGCCTTATCAAAATTCTTTGAAATTGCAAAAGTTCTCGTTTGATTAAGCAACTGCTCAATCTTCATCCGTTCATCAGACATTCCCTTAGGTAAAGCTTTAAGATCATCATCCACTGAAAGTGTTAAAGTTGGTCTTCCTGGAAGTGCAGAATTTTCCCTGCTCATGAAAAACTCGAATTCGCGCTTATCAAGCTCTTTTCTTTCTCTGATAAGATCTGTCTGAAGCGTTAGCAAAATGTTTTCTCTATCATCAATCTCAGCTTCTCTTTTATCAAGTTCTTTCTCTTTTCTATCGAGTTTTGTAGTCCTGTCTTCAAACATTGCTTTCTTTGTCTTGAGAGTTTCTTCAAGCTCGGCAATCTCTTTTTCCAATTTATCTTTCTTAACCTGAAGCTTCAATGCAGATTTATCGGAACCTTTCTCATTATCTTGTCCAGAAGCATCAGACGATTTAGAAGAATCTTTACTTGTTTTCCCACTCGAACTTGTATCAGATGAAGAATCAGAAAGCTCATCTGCAAGGGAGTCTATAACAAAAGAAGTGGAATGCTCATCCTTTTCATTCTCCATGGATCTTAACTCTTTCTCCTCATCAGATATAGTATCATCTCCTTCAGCCTTATTCTGTTTAGTGTCAGAAGACTCAGGGGAAGAAGGTGTGAGATTCTGAGGCTCATCAGTTGGTCTTTCAAAATCTGTATTTTGGTTTTCCGTTTCTTCAGGAGTAGATGGAGATGTAGTTTGAGTTTGAGACTCGGCAACAACAGATGTTGCCTCAGTTAAATTTTTGCCGTCATGAGGGTCGTCCTTTTTCTTATCGTCTTTCTTTTTTGGACCAGCTGTCTCATCAGAAAATATTTTCTCCGCCGAGACTTCCTTGTTTGATTTAGAACCATTAGGATTGTCAAAAGAAGGGCCAGAAATCTTACCCAACGCCTTAGAATGTTTACTTAGCGAATCTTTTGCTTCGGTGTTCTTTGATTCTTTAGACGCATCTTCTTTACCTGTCTTCGAGCCACCAAATAGTTTTGAAAAAAAACCAGACTTTTTCTTTTCATTCTTTTTAGATTCCTTCTCTGAAGCAGGGAGAAGCTTCATTGGCTCTGAAGATTCTTTAGAATCTTCTTTTTTCTCATCAGAAGCAACAGAAGAAGAGTCCTTCTCTTTGGAGTTTTTTTCTTTTTTGTCAGAACTATCAGTCTTATCCTTATGAGTCTCTTTATTATTCTCTTCAGCAGACATTTTAAGCGGAACTTCACGACTATGAGGCTTTTCAACACGATACTCATCAGGAACATCGTCAGGATGTGCTTGAGAAGTCTCTTTTTTCATTACAGGAGCAACAGAAGCACCAGGCTTACTTCCTGATTCTGAATCAGCACTTTTTGAGGAGGCTCCACCAGTTATCTTATCGGTCTTATCAAGCTCTTTAATCTCCTTTTCAAAATTTTCAAGATTCTTTTTCTCCCGCTCATACTCTTTCATCTCTGGGTCGTCAGAAGAAGAAGAAGAAGAAGAAGCCGAAGGATTGGACGAACTAGATGAACCAAAACTTATGTCAAGCTTGAAAGGATCATAATCTTCTTTCTTATCATTAGAATGTAAAGAAGTATCTTTCTTCTTATCCTCTGTCTTATCATTTTTATCGCCAAGCAATTTTTCAAAGAAACCAATCTTATGAGACTTAAGAGAATCTTTTGTTGAGCCAGTTGTATTAGAAGAACTAGTATCAAAACCTAGTTTTTGATTAGGCTCTGGAGGAAGTCCTAAGAGATTATCCATTTGTTTGTGGAGATCTTTTGCGAGTGAAGAAGAGTCATCTTCAAGCTTCTCAAGACGTGGATGAAGATTTTCTTCAAACTTCATATCAGAAACATCACTATATACATCGTTTTGCGCAGTTTTCTTAGAAGGCTGTCTTCTTGTTTTTGTACTCTTCTTTTTCGGGAAAAAGTCCGTTTAGTTGTTGACTTTCTTGAAGAATTCTTTCGAGATGAACCCGTAGATTCGCTTTTCGCAGCACTTGCTTTTTTTCTTGTTGGAGCCTTTTTCTGCGTTGTTGACTTCTTCTGTGCTGTTGATTTTTTTGCAGCTTTAGGAGATACAAGTCTCTTCTTTTTAGTCTCTTGCGTTCTTTTAGGAGTTGACTTAGTAGAAGAGGATTTAGTAGATGCTGTAGTCATTGCCTTTCTAGTGGTTTTTTTAGTGGACTTTGTTGCATCCTTTACAGCGGTCTTCACATTAGCAGAAGTTTTTTTCTTTGAAGACTTCTTCGCTGGTGAAGATTTTCGTGATGAAGAAGTCGAAGCAGTAGACCCTGCAGTTTTCTTTCTAACCACCATGAAGGGATTAACGAATCTTTTATTTATTAATCTTTGTCGTAACTTATGAGGAACACATAATAATTACAGACCTCATTAAAGAGCACATATTATAAAATATCCCTCTCGAAAATAGAATAAACACAATGAACTATAAAGCTCTATAAACAACAACATTTTCTCCAGAATCTTTGAATATTGCTTTACTCTCATACATGGCAGAATCAGCTCTGGATTTTGCGGCATCTACATGCTCATGTTTTGGATTCCATTCAGTTATCCCTGCAGAAACACTTACATCAGTACCATAATGCTCATTAAATCTAATGAGTCTTGAGTTCATCTTTTTCATAAGTCTTTCCGCTACAGACTGTGCATTATCTTCATTATTAGCACAGATCACAACCAGATACTCGTCCCCACCATACCTGCAAGCAATATCATCACTTTCGATATTTGCTAGAATCTCAGCACTCGTAGTTCTTAATGCATCGTCACCAATTTCATGCCCAAAGACATCGTTTGCTTTTTTGAAGTTGTTTAGGTCGAAGAAGATACTATAAAGATGGCCTTGAGATCTTGAAGAACATTTGTTAACAATACTATCAATCTGCGCATCAAGACCATGACGATTGTAAAGCTTTGTTAGACTGTCGAGTGATGCAACATTATCTAATTCAGCAGCGTACTTCTTTGTCTGGCTATAGAAAGAGCGAATTGCGCCAAAGACATCTTTGACATTCTCTATATATTTCGATTTAGTATCATAAGGAACATTTTCATTACTGATGATTGAGAGAATATCATCTAGCCCATTCAATCCTGCCTCTGCGTTGACTAAGGACTCTTCAAGCTTGCTATAAGTATCAGATCTGTTCATTTCTAGCAAATTAGTCTTAACTAATATATAAAATTTACCATCATTCACCACTTATCAGTGGTTCACACAGAAAGAAGGAATACCATAATATTTAAATATGCTTCAACCAATAAAAAAAGCATGCAGTCACTGACTGAGTATATGAAGAAAGAACTTGTGTTCTATATAAAGCAAGAACACGACAAGGGCGTACCTATATCACAAATAAAGAGGGCTCTTCTTGACGGAGGCCATCACGCTAACCTTGTAAAAGAGGCCATGAAATCATTAAGAAAACACAAGTAC
>CAZOXV010000077.1:0-5858 GCA_964583935.1 uncultured Methanosarcinales archaeon
CAATGCAGATAATAATGTAAGCATATATTCGAAAGCAAATCTTTCTGAAATAGTTTTAAGCAATGATGCTTTGACTCTGGGATACAATCTTGATATCTCTTGCTCTGTCGTTGATGCTTACAATGGTTCAGGCATATATGGTTATAATGTATCTTTCTATTCAGACGTGGATGGTTTCATAGGTTCTCAGACAACTGATGTCTTCGGCTGGTCAAGTGTATCTTACACTCCTGAGACCAATGCTACTCATGAGATTTCATGCTTATTTGAGGATTATCCTGATGAGTTTTATGTTGCTAATATTGCTAATCTATCTGATAATTTGCTTGTAGATTTATCTAAGCTTAATATTGCCAAAAGGTTGAATAACACAGAACCAAACAACTACAATGCAACTGTTACCGTTGAGAATTATGGATCGGGTTATCTGTATGATCTGGTTATAAGCGACTTTGTTCCAGAAGGACTAGATGTAACTTTCAACACAGCGCCCGACCGCAATGAGACAATTCATTCTCCAAGAAATGGAACACTTTATTTCTGGGAAATTGATTATATTGAACCTGAGACTTTAATTGATATAAGGTATGTTGTGATTGCTCCTGACAACCGAACTTATCGTATTTCTGATTCTTACATGGTGGGAGGAACATACGAGATAAATTGATTATCTGGTTTTATTTATCTTACTACTAAATGTGTATGATGAGAAATTGCTTTAGTTATTCTTATTACATGACGTGTATTTCCTTAATTTCTTTTTTTAATAAGATTTAAATATGTTTTATTACATAATATGTAATAGTAATATGAAGTCTGTG
This sequence comes from uncultured Methanosarcinales archaeon, assembly GCA_964583935.1. Lineage (GTDB taxonomy): Archaea > Nanobdellota > Nanobdellia > Woesearchaeales > CAZJJJ01 > CAZJJJ01. The sequence goes on from CAZOXV010000077.1 coordinate 822, forward strand.
CAGAATAATACAATTAATTCAGATTATGCTGAATTCTCATCTTTAGTTTCTGCTCTCAGACTAAAGAATTCTTTGCCTGATAAAAATTTAAAAACAATCTTGCAACAAAAGGAGATATTTATACCTGTATCAGTACTTAACACAGGTCTTTCTTGTTTTGAGGCAATTGTCAAATTTCTCAGGGAAAATTTGGAGATAAGAAATAAAGATATCGCAGTTCTCACGGGAAGAAATGAAAGATCAATATCAACAACATACCATGTTGCTTCTATGAAAAGCAATGGGAAGTTCATTGGTACATCATATCAATATTATTTTCCACTTTCTATATTAAAAGACAGAACAAAAGGAGTTCTGGAATCAATATGCTATTACTTGCACAATGATGCTTCTCTTTCGATAAATGAGATTTCTGAATTACTCGGGAAAAACTACAGAACAGTATGGACTTCAATAAAGAGGTTTGAAACAAAAAATGAGCGATGATTATAAACGAATTTGGGTTTGTATTTTGTTTAGTCTAGTATCTGCCTTAGTTCTTGCTCAACCTGTGCTCTCTATAGGTCCTAACTTATATGTCAATGAAACAGGTAATATTACTTCCTTGTCAAACACATTAGACGGTTCAATGTTACTCGATGATGGTTATAATTATAGAGGGTTCCGAACGCTAATAGGGAATTTTTCTTACTACAATCATAGTATCGGTGCGGGTGAACACTTTTTCCTGAATTATTTCAATAGGAGCTTTGAATACTATCCTTTCACTGAAAATATTACTATATACACTTTAGTTGACCAGCTTATATTGAGCTATAACCTCTCAAACTTTTTTGAATCCGATGCCTCTGTTTTCATGAATGTGAGTTTCCCGTCTTCTTGTACGTACAATGATTTTTCTTCTGATTCAGATATAACTGGTTTCTTTGATGGACAAAATTTGCTATTAGACTACTCAATAAATGAATCTGGTAATCGTATTGTGAATGTGACTTGTGATGGTGCTGGGTTTGGGATCCAACCGACACCCAGTGCTGTCTATGATATAAATACAACTTCTATAGTGAAGGAATACAATTTCAGCGTTCTTCCAAAAGCATACTTCTCAGCAACAAAACAGAGATTGGGTTTGGATGATGGCACAGAGAGTTTTGGTGTGCTATCTTCTAACACTACGTGGAAAGCTGGGTTTAAATTTACCAATGCAGATAATATTCCTCTTAACATCACGAATATCAAACTTTGGGCTGTACCTATGACAAATGTCACAAAAGATCCTGAAGAAAATACAATATATCAACAGAATTTCTCATCTTGTATGAATATCCCTGATACTATTTTATTCCAAGATCAAGATTGTCTTCAAGAAGGTTTCTTTAGCTCTAAGTACGTTCCTGTAATCTGGAGCGAAGTATTTTATGATGTTATCTGGAACTATGTTTTTAGAGGTTTTTATAATTTTGAAGGAGCTGAGGAACTCTATGACTTTGAGTTCTTCGCTGTACGTCTAACAAATCCAGACAACGATACATATGTTGATTTCAATGAAGAAATTGAACTTGGTTTTAATGTTACTTTGGAATCTAGTTGTAGACTGTACTCTAATATTACGGGTGTGTGGGAGAATGAGCCATCACAATTACTTTCTGGCGTTGAGGAGGGAAATTTTTCTGTAACAACATTCAATGAGACCGGGAGTTTTATATGGAATGTAATGTGTACTTCTATGGATGGCCTTAATACAAATTTTGCAAAAAACAATTTTACTGTTAATGTTAATGCATTGCAAGAAAATATTTTGGAGATACCTGATCTAGAATGGCCTCAATATAGTAATTATACTCTTAACATGAGTGATTATTTCTGGGACTATGAGGATGACCACCTTAACTATACTCACTTACCTAATCCTGTTGTAAATGTAACATTTGTCATAGATAACCACACCGGCATGATAACTTTGGTACCTGACCACCATTTTTATGGTGAGAGAACAGCACAAATTGTTTCTGTTGATCCTTTTGGTCGAGAAGTTGAAAGTAATCTGTTCGTCATGAATATTACACATGTTCCTCTTCCTCCAGAAATAATTTTTTGGAATATAACGAATGGCACATGGTGGACGACAGAGGACACATACATAGAAACTCCTGTAAACACTACTCTTAACTTTACAGCTGATGCAGTGCATCCTCAGCCTTGGTTCCCAAGTCCGTTACCAAGTTCCTGGTTTTATTGGTTTATTGATGGTGTTCTTGAAGGCATGGGAAAATTCTTTAGTTGGTATATTGATTTTGTCCAGGTTGGTGAAAGAAATGTTACTTTGGTTGTCAACGATACATATGGAATGTATGATATGCAGACTTGGATAATAAATGCAACTAGAGTTGATATTGCCCCACAGACAAGGTTTATTCATAATATTACTTGGAAGCAAAATACAACACAAGTGATAAACCTTAGCGACTGGTTTTATGATATTCATCAACAGGATAACAATTTTACATATTCTTATTCTGGCCATGTAGAAAATTTGACTGTTGTTTTGGATAATGATGCAAACATCATAGAGATAACTCCTGACACTAATTGGATGGGTGTCGATGAGCGTTGGATGATAATAACTGCAGAGGACAACTACAATATGTCCACTTCATCCAATAACTTTACTCTTACTGTATATCCACATATAATAAAGCCGATTGGAAATGTGAGCTTTTTTGTTCATGAATGGAATGATACCATCAATCTATCTCAGCATTATAATGCCATTAACTACAGTTGGTCCGATCTTTTCTGGAGTGCTTACGCCCCGAATCTTAATTTTATGCTAAATCCTACTACAGGAATACTTAATATAACTTCATCAGGTGGATGGACTGGGAACCAGACTGTATCAATGAAAGTTAACAATACGCTTGGTTGGGATGATTATACTGAGTTTAATGTGGAAGTGATACCATTCAACTATCCGCCAGAGATTAATGATACTGATTATTATATGCTTCAGAATACAACACCTCCATATGATTGGATTGATTTGTGGAATATTAGTTATGATCCTGATGATAGATATGAAAATTTGGAATATGAAATAATTTCACAATCTAATACGACGCTAATGCAATGTGAAGTTTCTGAAAATAGGTATCTCAACTGTTCAGCACCACCTGAAGATTTATGGGGCGACACAGTTCTCAATATTTCTGTTAGGGACAGATACTACTCTGATAGTGCGCAAATAAGGATTTTTGTTGAGAAGTTCATCCATCCTCCAATTATACACGATTGGAACATTACGTCTGAAAGCTTTTCTATTGAAATGGAGGATGAGATCTATAATCTTGAATTTTTTGAGGACCATAATCTATTATTCCAAGTCAATGTCTCAGATATTGAGAATCGGCCTTTGTATCATCACTGGAAGTTAAACGATACTTTGATAAGCAGTAACACGAGCGCTGAAATTTATTTTGATTTTCATTCTTCTGGTGAGTATATTGTTCATTATTTTGTGAATAATTCAGAGGGCGGATATACAGAACTTTCTTGGAACATTACTGTAATTAACAAAAACAGACCACCTTTACCAGTTAACTTGACATCACCTCTGAATGATTCTTTCCTAACTGAGGATTTTACTTTTAGCTGGACGGAAACCTACGACCCAGATTCTTTCAGTCCAAACGAAGATGATTTTTGGGATTTTGTATATATTCTTCAAGTTTCTGAGACTGCTGATTTTGTAAACAAGGTAATAGATGTTCAATTCAGTAATGCAACGGAACATAAATTGGATTACTATATTCCTGATGGTGATTACTTTTGGAGGGTTATTGCATTTGATGGTGCCGATAGTGGTATCTCAGAAATTTGGAATTTCACGCTTGACATGAACTCTCCCGAAATGGGTCTTGATATTAATCCACCCATTGCAGAATATATGCTCAGAGATGTTAATATTACGTGGTTTGCGCGTGATCTCTTCTTGGAAGATGCATACGTCAATATATCATATCCTAATGGAACTTTGATGGGAACATATCGACGCAACATAACGCTAACTACAAATAATCTTACTGCCATCGGAGAATATGATGTTGTCTTGTATGCTTATGATACATCTAATAATTCTGCACATATAGAAAAGAGTTTTGATATTATTGTTGACAATGATGCCCCTCTTGTAACTCTTCTTGAACCAAAAGATTTGAGTATATTAACTGCGGAAACAGCAATATTTAGCTATGAGTTTGAGGAGATAGGATTGCCTGAAAGCTGCTCTTTGTATCTTCAGAAGATGAATGTTATCTATGATGTGCATGGCGGAGTTATGTATAAAGAAGAAGCAGGACCTTGGGAAGAGGTTATGACTACCAATAGTCTTTTCAAAGGCAAAAACTATTTTGTTTATGCACCTCTTGAGGAGGATAGTTATTCCTGGAATGTGATGTGTACTGATATCTCAGGGAATTCTGGTTTTGCTGAGCAGAATAGAACATTTAGGGTTATGCTTAGAGAATTGGAGGAAGAAGTTCCTTCCGATCTTGTAGAGGATTTTGATGATTTTGTTCCTTTAGATGCTTATAGAATCAAGGTGAAAATACATCCAATAAAATCTCATACGGGTGATGTTGTTGAAGGTACACTTGAGATAGAGAACACTGGTTCAAAGACACTCTATGATATCTCTTTTATGCCATCTGTATCATGGGTTTACTTTGATACAGGTGTTGGTTTCCTAGAGCCCGGCGATAGAAGAAATATAACGTATACTGTGTATTCTCCAGTTTACCCTGGTGAACATATGTACCATATTGGTCTTTTTTCTGCACAGATAAGAAGCTTAGCGTCAGGTTATATTAATGTTGAAGAGAGTGCCGAACTACCTTTGAGGGTGATTAAGAGAATCCATGAACATGATACCGGTTATAATGTATCAATAATGGTAATAAATCATCTAAAGCGCAAGTTAAACATATATGTAGAAGATTCTCTGGAGGGCATGCGGGGCGTGACATTCTCGCAGAATGATTT
>CAZOXV010000078.1:0-5839 GCA_964583935.1 uncultured Methanosarcinales archaeon
GATGTTTTAGGGACTCCTATGTCGTTTACAACCCTATCAAAGATACCATAAGGTGAATCCCCGTGAATTGTTCCTGCAACAACATTTGCCGCCGCTCCAACCCTCATTGCTTCATATAGGGCTTTCGCTTCTGTACTTCTTACTTCTCCCACAATAAGTGATGAATCCCCTAGTCTAAGAGTGCTCCTGATACCGTCATCTGCAGGCATCTCGTTTGAGCCCTTAGCTAATGCGCTTGCAACCTTCATTGGTTGGATGTTAAATCCTAATTTTCTCATCGCACTTGTTGGTAATTCAAGAGTGTCTTCTATTGTAATAACTCTATATCTTCTCATTATCTCAATCATAACACTACTCAGAAAACTACTTTTTCCAGAGCCCCTTGTACCACAAATTAACATGCTTCTTGTTCCATCTACAAGAAAACTTATTAGCCCTGCTGCAAGTGGCGTGATTGCTCTATTTTTTATGAAAAGTGCTAAAGTCCAGGGTTTATCCCTGTGTCTTCTGAAAGAAAATGCTATGCCACTAGGGTCCAACGGTTCTGTGATAACGGAAACCCTAACAGATGCTCCCGGGAGCTCTAGTTCTGTGTCGAGAATTTGGTTTGCTTCGTCAAGTGGCCTACCAGAGATCAGCCTAAGCTTAGAAGCCCAGGATTCTGCTTCTGCTTTTGATGGCAAAATATTAGTTATGCAATCTCCGTGATCTGCTTGTACAATATATATGGGAACATGACCTAATGGACTATTAACTGATATATCTTGCATTTTTTCATCTTGCAAAAGGACTTCAATTAGCCCAAAACCTACTGTGTATCTTACAAGAATCTCTGAAAGCTCTTTTATTTTAGATTCTGGAATTTCGATTGATTTTTGAGAGCATAATTCTGTTATCAGATCTAGCCCAACGTTTGTGAATACCTCTCTCATCCTTTCCGGATTAACAAAATCACTTCTTTCTGGTTTATGCTCGGCAAGTATGTTTCTTGCAGCGTCAAGAATTTCGTACTCTTCTTCTTCAAGCCTAAATTCAGGTGGCATAATATGATAAAGATTCTGTACATTTCCCGGTAAATCAAATACTGTGACTTCTGTGCTTCCGACCATGTAACTGTCTATTTCTATACCATCTCTTGGGTATGCAGACATAAGTCTAGTGTGCATAAAGTCTGGTTTTATTGTCGGATTGAAAATGTGCCTATATACTTCTCTGTCACCAATTTTGAATCCTTGTATGTACGGCCTTGCTATAATGATGAGTCGTGTTTTTTCCAGCATCTCTATTGCATCACTAATACTTTCAACGAATTTGCTTACTCTCTCTTTTTCGCTCCGCCTAGTCATGTTTTCTAACTTAATTTTCTCTCTTCTTCTTATTCTTATTAGTTCAACAAATGCACCTACAGGATCTCTTTTTAGCATATCGTAGATTATTTTTTGAAGCTCGGAATACATTTGAGAATTGTATCTTGTTGCGTTTGGATCTGGATCCTCTAGGGCAGAGAATATTTTTTTTTCTTTCACAAATTTGGTATATGTGTTTGCAATCTCTTCAAGAATTCTTGTTTGATTATAATCATATTCATAATCTCTTTTCTGGTAGAAAACAATCTTTGTAGCGTTTTTTACTTGTGTTAGGATTTCTATTATCCTTGACATGCATTGTTCGCTGTCCTCTATTGAGGGTGTTGAATATACATCTTCGTAGTTTATTTTTATTATTGTATCTTCATCTTCTCGTACAACTTCATATTTTCCTTTGCTTCCTCTTCCTGTGTTCGCTTTTTGTTGGGTGTCAGAGGTGCCCTTATTACCTGCGTTATTTACATTTCCTCCAGAAGTACTTCCCGTACTGTTTGGTTGTTGCTCTGCCACTTATACACCTTGTACTGAAAATTAAATTATAGCAAACCCTCATATACTTTTGTATTATTTTTATTTAAATAGTTTTATGGTATTGAACATTTGTATGTTATTTTTATATCTAACTGATGACAAAAATAGGAAAATTATTTAAACATAGGTGTCATGAAATGAATTGAAGAGTAATCTTTCCTGAGGTGGTTGTATGTCTCCAAAGAAATCTACAAAAAAGTCTGTCGCTAAAAATAAAACTAAAGCGAATGGGCTAAGTAATACTAAAAAAACTTCATCATCTAAAAGCTTAAAACGTTCTACTTCTAAAGTAGCATCCAAAAAATCTGTATCTCCAAAGAGAAAACCTTCTATTAAGTTGACTAAAAATCCCGTCGGTTTTTTTATCAAAAATATAGAGCAATTTGAGCATTCTATTGATTTTGATATTCCGCGGGGATTTCTTACAGCTTTCGTGTTTATGCTTATTGCACAGGCAATTTCTTTTATAGGAATCTCAATGAATAAGTTTTATTATACTCATGTTGATTATTCTGGTTTGTGGAGTGAGCTTATAACTCCTGTAGCTGGTCAAATACCGCCATTATTTTTCTTGTATTCTGCATTAGTATCTTTATTTGTAGGGTTCATCTATGCATTCTTTTATCATATGGTAAGAGTTTCGATACATGGCCATGCACCACATAAATCTTGGGTTAAAGGTTTGCTTTACGGTGTGTTTTTGGTGTTTGTTGTCGGGATACCGATGATGCTAAATAACTATATTACTTTTGCAGCTCCAAATCTACTAGTCGTTGCATGGTTTGCAGAATCAGTTCTAACATTCCTTGCGGGTGGGGTTGCAATTGCATTTATAATGAAGTGATTTTCACTTCTTTTTTTATAATTTTTCAGGTTTATTCTTTTAACCTTATTATGGAGAATATCTTTGCATAGTTCTTGGAAATGCGATTGCATCTTTTATGTTATCTAAACCACAAATCCATTTCACTATTCTTTCCACACCAAGACCAAAACCACCATGTGGGACAGAACCGTATCTTCGTGTATCTAGATAGAATTCATAATTTTCTAGGTTCTCGTCCTGTTCTTTTAGCCTTTGCTTTATTTTTTCTAGGTCATGTTCTCTTTGACTGCCACCTATAATTTCGCCGTGGCCTTCAGGAGCAAGGAAATCACATCCTTCAACTAACTCCTGATTATCATCTACTTCTCTCATATAAAATGCTTTAACCTTCTTAGGATAGTTTCTCACAATAATAGGAACATCATAAAGCTCAGTTAATTTTTCCTCTTCAATAGTTCTTAGGTCTTTACCCCATTCAATATCCATATTACACTTCTCTTTCAAGATATTTAGCGCTTCATCGTATGTCATCCTAATAAAAGGTTTATCCTTAACAGCATCTAGTTTTGCTGTGTCTCTTTTTAGTTCAGAAAGTTCTTTTTGGTTTTTTTCTAAAACTGTTTTCACAATGTGCTTTATTAGCATCTCACCATGATTCTGTATCTCATCAAAATTCGACCAAGCCATCTCCATTTCTGCATGCCAATATTCTGTTAAATGTCTTGATGTTTTTGATTTTTCAGCTCTGAATGAAGGCGCAATGCAATATATTTTCTCAAGTGCGAATATCATCGCTTCTGCATGAAGTTGCCATGTTTGCGCGAGATACAATTCTTTGCCAAAGTAGTCGACTTTAAACAGCGTACTACCACCCTCACATTGTGAACTCATGAAGATGGGTGACTGATGCTCATAGAAATCATTGTTTCTGAAGTATTCGTGTATTGCTCCAAAGATAGTGCTTCTTATTTTCATTATTGCAGTCATCTTGGTGCTTCTATTCCATAGATGTCTAACATCAAGAAGATACTCCTCCGAGAAATCTTTTCCAATAGGAAACTTATCAGAATTACCAACAACCTCGATATCTTTAACTTTTATTTCGTATCCTGTTGGAGCCCTTTTTTCTTCTTTTATCTCACCACTTAGTTTAACAGAAGCCTCAATTTGGAGTTTGTCGACAAGATCAAACTGTTCTTCTCCAACAATCTCTTTTTCTATGACACATTGAATCTTTTCAGTAGAATCGCGGAGGACTATGAATTTCAGATTATTACTTCCTCTTTCTCTGTGTACCCATCCTCTTATGTTTACTTCTCCGCTTTTTTGTTTAATTGCATCTTTAATAGATATATATTCCATTGAAGCACCTTCTATTGTAATTATTGAATTTTATGTTTCCAATAGAAATCAAAATCCTTATAAAAAGTTTGCTTAATTAGAACTTATGCTTTTTTTCACTCATCTGTTGGCGGGAGCTGTTTTAGGTCTTTTTATGATGAAATATGTCTATGTCGATCTTTGGCTGGTTTTTCCGTTTATAATTTTCGGTTCACTTTTAGCAGATATAGATCATCCCTCTTCAAAATTAGGAAAAAAGTTGAAATTTATTGGTTGGATTTTTGGTCATAGAAAAATTTTTCACAGTATTTTTCTACCTTTTGTCATTGGACTTCCTCTATTATTTATCTCTGAAAAAGTATTTTATGCTTTTTTGCTTGGTTTTCTATCTCATCTCATTCTGGATGCATTGACTCCCAAAGGAGTCATGCCAATTTATCCTTTGAATAATAGCCTTTTAGGAGGTCCGATAAAGACTGGCGGAATAGTAGAATACCTAATCCTAATGTCCTTACTCTTAGTAATGATATTCTTACTGCTCTTTTAGTAACCTATTTCTTATTAACACTAATTGAGAGTTCATCTAAGGACTTAGTTTCCATCGGCGATGGACAACCATCCATTGGACTTTGTGCTGCCTTGTTCTTTGGAAATGCTATAACTTCCCTAATGTCATTTGTCTTACACATCAACGCAACAAACCTATCAAAACCCAATGCAATTCCACCGTGTGGTGGTGCACCATATTTGAATGCTTCGAGCAAGAACCCGAATTTTCTGTATGCTTCCTCTTTTTCTAAACCTATTACTTTCATCACTTTTTCTTGTATGTCTGGTCTGTGTATTCTTATAGAACCAGAACCAAGCTCTATTCCGTTAAGAACAAAATCATATAATGTTGCTTTAACTTTTCCTGGGTCGGTCTCTAAGTACTCAAGACATTCCTTTTTAGGCATTGTGAACATGTGGTGCGCAGGCGCCCATCTATTTTCGTCTTCATCCCATTCAAATAATGGATAATCGACAATCCAGCAAAACTTAAATTCAGATTCATCTATTAATTTGAGTTTCTTACCCAATTCATTTCTTATTAAAGAAAGACTCTTGTTAACTGTTGTTTCTTTGTCAGCTATAAAAAGAAGCGTGCCTTTCTTTGAATTGGTTGATTCAATTATATTTTTCTGTTCATTATCGCTCAGGAATTTCGCAATCCCAGAATCTAGATTACCATCGGCGATTTTTGTCCATGCAAGACCTTTAGCACCGTTCTTTTTAGCAATCTCTGTTAATTCATCAATCTCTTTTCTTGAGAGGTCTGTCTCTGGGTTTATGCATTTAACAATGCCGCCAGATTTTATTGTATCTGAGAATACAGAAAATTCAGAATCCTTTACAATTTTTGTGATGTTTGACAATTCTAATCCAAATCTCATATCTGGTTTATCACAACCAAATCTTGCCATTGATTCTTCATATGTCAGTATTTCGAATGGGGTTTTAACATCAAGACCTATACTCTTCTTCATTACATGCTTTGTAAGTCCATTCACAATCTCTATGACATCTTTCTGTTCAACAAAACTCATCTCGAGATCAATTTGGGTGAATTCTGGTTGCCTGTCAGCTCTTAAATCTTCATCACGCATACATTTTGCAAGTTGGAAATACCTGTCACAACCACTCACCATAAGGATTTGTTTGTAAAGCTGAGGTGACTGTGGCAAAGAGTATGCTTTTCCTTGGTGAACTCTACTTGGAACCATATAATCCCTTG
>CAZOXV010000079.1:0-5798 GCA_964583935.1 uncultured Methanosarcinales archaeon
CAGCGATTTAGCTCCTTTGTTCAAGTCAAACATAAGAAGACTCTTAAAGAGAGGATGTACTGAAGAAGAGAAGAGACTCCTTGATAAGCTTAATACAAAAACAGGTAAGCCTGTGAAAACTCATTGTAGAGATATGGTTATTTTACCAACTATGGTTGGAAGAAATATTATGATACATACAGGAAAAGATTTCATGAATATTTTGATTCAGCCAGAAATGATTGGGCATAGACTTGGTGAATTTGCACTTACTAGAAAACGTGTGACACACAGTTCAGCTGGTGTTGGTGCAACAAGATCAAGCACAGCCACAACTAAGAGGTAAATAAGATTTCATTTAAAAGAAGGTTATAATTATGTCAAACACAAAATATGCATTCCAAAGCTTTGATGAAGCGAAGATGTCAAGAGCATACGGTAGTTCTCTTGCTATCTCCTCAAAGAAAGCTGTTGAGACATGCAAATGGATAAAGGGCAAGAAGACAGGCGATGCTGTTAAGATGCTTTCCGACGTTATTGCTTTGAAAAGGGCAGTTCCCTACAGGAGATTTAATCAGGAACTTGCGCATCAAAAGTCCGTTGGTCCAGGTGGTTATCCTATTAATGTTTGTAAAAGTATACTTCAACTTGTAAAATCTGCAGAATTGAACGCAGGTGCAAAGGGTTTGAATACAGAGTCACTTAGAATTGTTCATGTTTGTGCACATACGGCAAGCAGACCCTTCCGTTATGGAAGAAAGAGTAGAGTTAAGGCTAAACGAACACATGTTGAGCTTGTTGTTGAAGAGTTAGAGCAAAAGAAAGCGAAGCCTACAAAGTCAAAATCTGCTAAGGCCACTGAGTCTGCAAAAGCTGAAAAACCAAAAGAGAAAGCAGAATCTGTGAAACCTGCCACTCCAGAAGTAGAAAAGAAAGTGGAGAAAGAAGAAGCTAAACAGGAAACAAAAGAGGAGTCCAACGAACCAAAAGAAACTGTTGACTCAGAAGAGCCTGTTAAGCAAGAACAAGAAACTCATACTGATGCTCCGAAGAAAGTTCAAGAAGATGCTTCGGACGAAAAAGATTCACAAAAACCAAAGGATGATGCTGAATGATTGAGAGAAAGATTTTGCACACAAAATTAAGAGATTATCAGATTAATGAGCTGCTTTCCACTACTTTGAGTAGGGTTGGATTTAGTTCTTCAAAGCTGAAAAAGACGCCTTTGGGTGAAAAGATAACTATTGTCGCATCCAGACCAGGTCTTGTCGTAGGACGAAAAGGTGCAAACATCAAAAATCTTACAAAAGTATTAAAATCAAAATTCAAGCTTGACAATCCACAAATTGAGATTGAAGAGGTTCCTAATCAAAGTCTTGATGCACAGATTGTTGCTGAAAAGATTCAGTCCGCTATGGAACGTTTTGGAACTAAAAAGTTCAAAGGTATTGGCCATAAGTCAATGCAAGACGTCATGGGAGCCGGAGCCTTAGGTGTTGAAATCTTAATCTCTGGAAAGATACCTTCGCAGAGGGCAAAGAGATGGAGATTTTACAAAGGCTATCTAAAGAAAAGTGGTGATGTTGCTGTCTCTCAGGTGGCTACTGCTTATGCGGCTGCTAATTTGAAAAGTGGTACTGTAGGAATACAGGTAAGAATTATGCTTCCTGACACATGGTTACCCGACAGGGTTGATATATTACCTAAGGTAATTTCAGAAGCCCAGTCACAGGAAACTGAAGAATCTGTGGAAGATGTTGTTGAAGAGCTCGTTGATGAAGGTGAAGAACCCGGAGAACAAGAAGAAGTTGTCGAGACTAAACCTGAAGAAAAGGTAGCATCCGAATCTGTAAAAGAAGTTGCTGAGGAGCTTGTTGAAGGTTCAGAATCTGAAGCAAAGGAAGGCTCAGAAGACAAAAAAGAAGAAGTAAAAGACGAAAAAGTTGAAGAAAAGAAAACAGAAACTTCCACTTCAAAAAAAGATAAAACATCAAAAAAAGAAGAATAAGTGAGTTAATATGAAGATCAAAGATATTCGTGCAAAAAAACCGGAGGCTCTCGCTAAAGATGAAGTGCAAATGAGAAAAGAGCTTATGTCTTTAAGAGCACAAGTTGCTATGGGAACAACTCCTAAGAGCACTAAGCAAATTAAGACGATACGTAAAACTTTGGCACGGATAAAAACTGTAAGAAGTCAAGCAGGAACATCTGCGGAAGGTCTTGCTGGTGTTGTTGAAGAAACAGCAAAAGAGACTACCAAAGAATCTCCAAATACGACTTCAAAAGAATCTCCAAAGGAGACTGTAACGGAAACCAAAAAATCGCTTCCAAAAGATGCAGATGCTAAAAATGAGAAACCTGCTGAAAAGTGAATTTATTGGAAAAAACATGATGGTGGTTTCGTCAAAAGATAAACAAAACATTGGTATTGAGTTTGTTGTCCTCGATGAAGGCCTCAACACTTTCAAGGTCTTTGATGGTGAAACGACAAGAACGCTCATGAAAAATAACATAACATTCAAGATCAATGATTCCGAACCCATAGAAGGTTCAAAAGTTCAAATAAGACCGGAAGACCGGATAAAAAGAGTGAAGACAAATGGTTGACAAAAAAAACAAAACGGAAAATGGCATGAAGATTGGTGAGAAGCCTGTAGTGACTCATGGTAGGTCATATGTTGCCACAGTAGTTTCAGATAAAATGAGATCTACTGTTACCGTGGCTTGGAAAAGAAGAGTTCATATTCCTAAATACGAAAGATACATGGTAAAAACTTCAAAAGTTAAAGCGCACAACCCGGAGTCAATAGACGCAAAAGAAGGGGATTTGGTGCGTATTATGCAATGCAGACCAATTAGTAAAACAAAGAACTTTGTTGTTGTTGAAATCGTTGATGGTGCTACTGCAGATTTAAAAGAATCCGAAGAGTCTACCACTAAAAAAACAACAAAGAAAAAATCTGCACCTAAAAAGCAATGATATAAAAAAAGAGACTGAACCCACGACAAAATAACGATTAAAAGGTATACAAAATGAAATCATTGAAGGCTAATGTTACAAAAGGATTATCACACGGTTCTGTTCTAGAAACATGTGATAACTCTGGTGCAAAGAGCATCAAGATAACCTCTGTAATAAACCTCCAGACCGTGAAGAGGAGAAAACCGCAGTGCGGAGTTGGAGATCTCGTCATGGCGTCTGTAGTAAAAGGAAAGCCAGAAATGAGAAAGCAGGTTGTTTATGCCATCATTGTAAGGCAAAGAAAGGAATATCAGCGTCCTGATGGAACAAGGGTTTCATTCGAGGATAATTCCGCTGTCGTCCTAAAAGATGAAAAAGGAAATCCTAAAGGAACAATATTCAAAGGCCCTATCGCGAAAGAAGTCGCTGTAAGGTGGCCTGGTGTTGCTAAGGTGGCAAGTATAATAGTTTAGAAGAAAATCACGGTGTATTATTATGGATTCAAAATTTTCAAAAGCATGGAGAGGTTCGAAACAGCCTAGAAAGCAGAGGAAGTTCGTAGCAGAAGCTCCTTTACATATTAAGAAAGATCAGCTTTCAGTACATCTCTCGCCTGCTTTGAGAAAAGATTATGGAAAGAGGTCTGTCCTTGTGAGAAAGGGAGATAAAGTGAAAATTTTGAGAGGAAATTACAAAGGAAAAGAAGGAAAGATTGACAAGGTTTCGTACAGGGATTGTTTTGTTCACGTTACAAATATAACATATCCTAAGAATGATGGAAGCAACTCTTTTTATCCATTAGACCCTTCAAATTTAATGATAACAGAATTAGACCTTTCAGACAATAGAAGAAAAAAGAGTTTAGAGCGTAAATAACTGGTGAAATAAAAATGGTACAACACATGAAAAGATTGGCAACACCAAGAAGTTGGCCAATACACAGGAAAGAAAGCACATGGATAACTTCACCTAATGGTGGCCATAAATACGATGTCTCTATTCCTGTTAACCTGGTTTTTATTGATCTCTTGAAGCTTGCTAAGACGAGGAAAGAATCCCGTTATATCATATTCAATAAAGGAGTTTTGATTAATGGCAGGAAGATAAAATCCGAAGCCACACAATTTGGTTTATTTGACATACTAACTATCCCAGAAACAAAAGAAAGCTACAGTTTGTTGCTTAACACACGGGGTAAACTTCAGCTTAAAAAACTCTCTGATGAAGAGAGCAAGATAAAATTGTGTAAGATTGTTTCCAAGAAATATCTCGGCAAGAAAAAGATACAGTTGAACCTTTTCGGTGGAATGAATCTTAACGTTGAGAAAGATGATTACTCTGTTGGAGACTCTTTGTTTGTATCTCTTGACGGTATGAAAATCAAAGAACACTTTAAGCTTGAGAAAGGGGCATTGGTTTATTTCCTAACAGGAAAGAACATCTCTAAGACAGCAATTGTAGAATCTATCGACGGAAGCATTGTTGTTTGTAAATCTGATGATAATGTTGTTAAGGTGCACAAAGATGTTGCATATGTTGTTGGTAAAGGAAAACCAGCTGTAAACTTATAATTTAATGATAAAAATGGCAGAAACAAAAAATCCAATGAAGGAAGTGAGGATAAGCAAGCTAACCTTAAACATAGGCGCAGGTAAAGACTACAAAGTCTTGGAACGCGGTATGATGTTGCTAAAATCACTTACAGGTATAGAACCTGTTAAGACAATTACCCAAAAAAGGTTGCAGGCTTGGGGTTTAAGACCTGGTCTGCCTGTTGGATGTATGATAACTATTAGGGATCAAGAAAAGATAAAGGCTTTATTGCCTAATTTGCTTGATGCAAAAAACAATGTACTTGCAAGAAAGATGTTTGATAATCTGGGAAACATATCTTTCGGTATCCCTGAGTGTATTGACATAACTGGTTACAATTATACTCCTGAGATTGGTATCCTTGGTCTTCAGGCTTCGATTACACTGACACGAAGAGGTCAGAGAGTTATGCGAAGAAGATTGCATCGTGCCAAGATTGGAAGACATCATGAGATTGGTCGTGATGAGGCAGTTAAATTCATGAAGGATAATTACGGTATTCAATTAAAAGAGGAGATCGAGGAATAAAAATGACTTACAGCAGTTACAAAAAAGCATTGAAACAATTGAAAGTTAAGCCTAAGATTGCTGAGAAGTATCTAAAACATAACTCGCCTAAAAAAAGAACTTGTGGTGTTGCTAGAAAGAGATGCAGAATCAGTGGAAGAATTGGCGGGCGGATCAGTAAGTATGGTCTTAACATAAGCAGACAAGCTTTCAGAGAGATTGCCACTAAGATTGGTTTTAAGAAACTGAACTGAGCTATCAGATTAAACAATTATACTAATATGTAATAGATGTGATAAAAAATGACACTAAACGATACATTATCGAATTCGTTGTCCGGTATACTCAATAAAGAGAAAGTCGGAGCTAAAGAATACATTGTAGTGCCATCTTCAAAAATTATTAAGAAGGTGCTTCAAGTTATGCATGAGTCCGGCTACATCGGAGAGGTTATTGAGAATGAGACAACCAGGGGAGTTGAGCTAAAGGTAACTCTGCTTGGAAGAATTAATAATTGTAATGTGGTGAAGCCTCGTTTTTCAGTCACGCTAGACACTTTCACAAAATTCGAAAAGAGATTCCTTCCAGCAAAGGACTTCGGAATACTTATTGTTACGACAAATCAGGGTATAATGACCCACACTGAAGCAAAAGATAAAAAAATTGGTGGCAAGCTGCTTGCTTATTGCTATTGAGGTTTGATTTAAGATGAAACAAGACATATCATACACCGTGGAAATCCCAGAGGGAGTTACTG
>CAZOXV010000080.1:0-5792 GCA_964583935.1 uncultured Methanosarcinales archaeon
AATATAAAGAGATGGAAGAAAAGTGGCTTGAGAGAATTTGGGATGAGAGCCATCCACCCGACTTCATTGTTGCTTAAGGAGGAAATAAATGTCATTCAAAAAGTTTTTGACAGAGCAAGAAAGAAATGTAGCACTGGAAAAGGAAGATATGATAATGGGTGCTATCATTGATTTCTTTTCTTCTAGTGAGAAACCAACAGATAAAGAAGTTCATGAATTAGCAGAACAGCTTGGAATAGACGAACACGAACTTGAAGAAAAGATATATGAACTTTTGTCAGATTTCTTTAATGCTGGTGAGTACAAAAGAAATCCACCGGAAGAAATTGACGAGGAAGAACTGAAGAAGGGAATAAAGGTTGAGATGAAACATACGGACTCTGAAGCAATTGCTAGGAAGATTGCGTTGGACAATATTGCTAAGATGAGCGACTACTATACTAAACTTGAGAAAATACAGGGGTGATGGATTATGAATTTTTTAGAAGAACTTGATAGATATGCTGAAGAAGAGGTCGAAGGTCTTGATGATGTTATTGAGACTGCCAGAAGCATTATGAAGAAGAGAGGAATAGATTACTTTGATGATGAGCTTGGAATGGAGCTTGGTAAAATGTATGGTTGGGAATACATTGGAGATAATCTTCAAAAGATTATCAATGCTCTCGGAGTAGAAGATAAACAGCAATACTAAGGTATTTTTATGATTTTTTATTATTATCCGCGAACTATTAAAAATGTAACTGTTGCTTTGATGGACTTGTTCAATGACCTAAAGGTTCACAAGTACACATCAACAGGTGCATTCGTAAAGGAGTACAAAGTTCCTATTTCATTTGGTCCTGTGGAGAAAGAACACCAAAATAGAATAGAAGATCATGAATATATAGCAAGCGCGACCGATGAGAATGGATATGCTCAAGTTGAATCACACGGTCAGAGATATTGGATTTCTACACCAAGAATCGCACTAGTTATGAATGGTATCGCTTATAACGCTGAAAGAGCATATGGTGTGAATGAATGGAGAGAATGGTTTCAGGAGATAATTGCTACTAGTGGAGTAAATGTTGATGAAATTCTTAGAGACTACCAACCAGCACCATATGATATAAGTTATACGATGTATATAATGACAGACTCTATGGATTACTTTTCTCAAATAATGGAAAATGTTTTACCATATTTTAATCCAGCTTTGTTTCTTAGAGTAAAGGAGTTCTCGTTTCTCAATGTAGAAAGAGACTTGAAGGTTACGATGCCGGGAGTAGTTCCAGAATTTATATCACCAGAAATATCGGATGATGATAGAAGATATGTAAACGGAACTTTGGATTTGACAGTAGAAGCTTGGATGTACAGGCCGTTTGAATATAGTAAACTTATCAAGGTTATTGATAGTAAGTACTTTGTTGTTGACTCATCAAGCCCTGCTGTTTCAGCAATGTCGGCAACTTCAGTAAGTAGTTCAGACTTTGATGGTATTGTTGTATCTGCTGATTACTTTGAAACTTCTGGTGTGTTGTATACTTCTGATGGAACTTTAGAAACAAGTGCTATACCATCAAGTGCTTCGTATGATTTTAGTGGTACATATTTGGATGATAAGAAAGACTTTGCTTGGTTTACAAGTGCTGATACTATAACATAGGGGTTGTATGAGTTTTAAAGAATATTTAATAGAATCATTATCAAAGGGACAACCATTTCGTTTTAAATATATGAATATATCAGATATACCAAAGATGCTTAGAAGGGAAGGTATAGTACCATTATCTATGGATAGGTGGAAATATGATTATGAACCTGATGATTTTATAAGTATTAGAGAAGCATTAAGAATGAAAGGGTTGTCTGGAGAAAAAAGAGATTGGCGTTTACATCCAACGATAGGTGCAATGTTTGGAAATTATACTATGGAAGAATGGTATAGTTTTGTTAAGGACATAGCCGAAAATGGGTTAAAGAATCCAATATTTTTAGACAAAGATGAATATGGAGATTATAAAATATCAGAAGGAAATCATAGAGTTCAAGCTTTGAAGCAATTGGGTTATGATAAAGTTCCAGTTGAATATGCTAAAAGATAATATGTTTTATTGTGAACTATGTAATTATACTACAGAAATAAGAAGTAAAATAAATGAACATCATATAAATCCTAAAGAGAATAATGTATCTAATGATAACTATAATCTAGTTTACCTTTGTCCTAATTGTCATAATAAAATTTATATACCAGAATCAACTAAAGGAATACATTCAATTAAATCAAATGACTCTATAATAATAAATGGCTGGTTAAAATCAACAGACGGGAGAATATTATCTATTATACATACTAATAGTGATAACGAAGAATATATTATTAGTAAAAATTAAATAAGAGGTTTGTAATATGGAAGGATTTGAAGGATTAACAAGCGCGTTCGACATAAAAGAAGAAGAGAAATTTGACAAAGAGGTTGAGTTAGTCAAGAATGATATTCAGACAATAGAGAATAGAAAGGAGATTGTCAAAGCTCAGGCTAAGAACCCTGCTGTTTTCCAGGACGAGGATTTTATAAGAAGTGAATTGAGAACGTTGATTATGTCAACTAGGACGGTTCAATATAAGGTCGAGCAGGATATAAAGATTGGATGTGACAATAGGAAGATAGAAGTTTACTCTAAACTAATAGAGTCAATCGGAAAACTATACAACTCACTTCTTGAACTTAACAAGAGCATATTTGAGGCTCATGTTAAAACAGGACAAGTAGATATTGAGGATATTGGGAACAACAAGATATCACTGAGTTCTGAGCAGTTGCTTGATATGATAAACAAGGCAAGTGAAAGAAGTGAGATGAATGCTATAGAAGCAGATTTTGAAGTAGAAAATGAAAACATTCCAAATAGAAAGGATGATTGATTATGTTTCAAGGTAATGCCAACTTAAGAAGATCAGGAGAGAAGGTAGACTACACGCAAGATATGATAAACGAACTAATTAGATGTAGTCAAGATATCATATATTTTGCTGAGAAATATTTCTACATAATTCACCCTGATAGAGGTAAAGAGAAGATAACACTTTACGACTGGCAGAAAAAGGTTCTGAAAGCTTACGTAGAAAATCCTGGTGGTAAAAAGCATTGTGTCGTTAAGATAGCCAGACAGTCGGGTAAAACAACCATTTCAACTATATTTCTTCTTTGGTACGCATTGTTTAATAAAGACAAAACGGTAGCTATTGTTGCTCATAAACAAGATGCCGCAATTGATATCTTGAAGAGAATTAAAATGGCTATTGGAATGCTACCTCTTTGGTTACAACAAGGATTAACGGATGATGGATGGAATAAGAAGTCTGTTGTTTTTGAAAATGGTTCAAGAATAATAGCATCAGCAACATCTGCTGAAGCTCTTACATCATTGATGGTCAACCTTCTTTTCCTTGATGAGTTCGCAAAGGTACCAGCACACGTAGCAGAAGAATTCATCACATCAACTTATCCTGTTATATCAAGTGGTAAAACTTGTAAGATAATAATGATTTCTACACCAAAGGGTTTGAACCACTTTTATGAGTTCTGGGCAAAGGCAGTAAGAAAGGAAAAGTCAAACAACTTCTTTCCTATTCGTGTTGGTTGGTGGGAAGTTCCTGGTAGAGATGATGAGTGGAAGGAGGAGATGATTGCTGATATTGGACCTATTAGATTTGCTCAGGAGTTCCAATGTGTCTGTTTAGAAACTATTATAAATATTAGAGATATGAAAACAAGTTTGATAAAAAAAGTCAAAATAGGAGATTTATTTAGAGATAAGAGATATAAATAATAGAGGTAAGCCGAGTACCATTCGGCAAACAGGCGAGTCCAATTGGCCTGTCTGTCCCTCTAAAATTTATTTATAAGGAGTCCAAAATGGAAAAAGAAAGAATATTTTGTAAGATTTGTAATACTCAGACCAATTTAACAATTGATAGTTTCAGTAGATATCATCTTAAACCAAATCATAATATGAATATGAAAGAATATTATGATAAATGTATTAGAAAAGAAGATGAAGGAAGATGTTTACATTGTGGAAAAGAAACTAAGTTTTATGGTTATTATAAAGGATATGCTAAATTTTGTTGTTTAAAGCATCAACAAAAGTCTGAATATATTAGAAATAAAATATCAAAATCATTTGAAAATAGAAATGTTGATAAAGAAAATGAAAAGAGAAAGCAGACTTGTTTAAAAAAATATGGTAAAGATAACATTGCTAAAGTTGAAAAATTTCAGAATAAATGGAAAGAAACAAATTTAGAAAAATACGGTGAAGAACATACTTTAGGTTTAGATAAATGTAAGAAAAGAAGAGTTCGTTCATTAAAAAGTAATAAGAAAGAAATAAATGAAAAAAGAAAGTCTTTTTGGAGAAATTTAAACGAAGAAGAATTGAGTATTATTATTGGTAAAAGGAAAGAAACTTTTAAAGAGAAATATGGAGTTGAATGGATAAGCCAGTCAGATATTCATAAAGAGTTAACAAGAAAAACAAATGAAGAAAGAGGAAGATGGATTGAAGGAAACAGAAGTTCAGATTATTGGAAATATTGGAATGAAGTTCGTAATGAGACAATAAAACATAGAATAAGGTTATTCAGGTTGTGGGATGGTAATGATTATTATACCGGTGAAAAATTAGTAACAAATGAAGATTATAAAATTAAGTATCCTAATGCTCATTTGTGTTCTAATTCGTTACAACCAACAGTTGACCATAAAATATCTGTTAAGTATGGTTTTTTAAATAACATAAATCCAAAAGAAATTGGCTCGTTCAAAAATCTTTGTATTTGTTCAAGAACGACAAATTCAACAAAAAGATGTAAAATAGAAAAAGAATTTGGGAGTAAAAATGAATTTGAAAACAAACACGAAATTATTGAATAGTTATGAAGTTGAAACACCAGAAGGATTTAAACCTTTTGCTGGGGTTGGTGAAATTGAAGAAGAAGTTCAAATTCTTAAATTTACTTTGGAAGATGGTAATGTAATTGAAGTTTCCACTGACCATACATTTATTATAAACGGGAACGAAGAAATTGCCAAGTATCTTCTTGAAGGAGATGTTTTAGAAACAAAAGATGGATTAAAAGAAATAGTTAAGGTTGAATTAAACAAAAAGAAAGAAAAAGTTTATACTCTTCTTGAAGTAGAATCTTCCGATAATTCTTATTATACAAATGATATTGTTAGTAAGAATTGTAAGTTTCTTGGAAGTCAGTCAACTCTTATTGACTCTGATGTGCTTGAGAGAATACAGTTCAAGGACCCAATTGCTACAAAGTGGGAAGGATTACTTTCTATATTCAAGCAGCCTGTGCCTGGTGGTGAATATGTGCTTGGTGTAGATACTGCGAAAGGAACCGGAAAGGATTATTCTGTTATTCAGGTTCTTCGTATAAAGAATGAATTTGATGTTGAACAGGTGGCAATTTATAGAAACAACTTGATAAGACCACATGACTTCGCTCAAGTATGTGTATCCATAGCAAAGTATTATAACAATGCTCATATGATGGTTGAAAATAATGATATTGGACAGACAATTGCTGATTCAGTTTGGCATGAGTTTGAATATGAGGATTTGATTAATGCTGATCCTAAGGGACTTGGAATAAGAAGCACAAAGAAGACAAAGCTAAAAGCTAACATGTTATTGAAGGAGTATCTTGAAAAGGATAGACTTTCTATATGCGATGAAAAGACGCTTTACGAGCTTAGTAGATATGAGGAAGTTAGACCAAATGTATT
>CAZOXV010000081.1:0-5761 GCA_964583935.1 uncultured Methanosarcinales archaeon
TGTAAAACCCTTTTGAGTTTATAAAATAAGAGATTAGGTCATATATAAATGTTTCTATTTATTTTTTTCTTATTTTTTTCTTACTTTATTGAGACGCTCTGTAATACGAGAATTCTTGATCTGTGGGCTCTCTGTCCTTGTTTTGTTGTATTTCCCATTTATCTTTTCTGTTTTTTTAGTTAGAATTACTATTATATATAGGGATCTTGAATGGTTCTCCTGGTAATGCTTAAAATTTGGAATTTGGTATTTTGAGCCTTTATTATCAAAAATGAAATTTATTATTGTTTTTGAAATTACTTATCAAAAATGAGAATATTTAAATATGATTTATTCAAACAATATATTGATGGCAGGATTAGACTTTCTTGAATCTCTTTTTGATAGAAAACTAGTGAGTATTTTGAGAGTGTTTTTTCAATTTGAAGAAAAGAAATTCTATCTAAAAGAAATTTCTGACGCTGCTAAAGTTAGTATGGCAACAACCCACAGAATACTAACGAGACTCGTTAAGATAGGCATTCTATCAGAGATAAAGATTAGTAAATTCAAAGTCTATCAACTGGCCAAGAACGAAAAGACTGAATTTTTGTCTAGTTTCATCAAAGGCTCTGTTAAAGTTCTTGACATATTTGTTGATATGATAAAGGATGATGATGCAATTGAAGCAGTCATTCTTGTAGGTCGCGAATCTGATGCAAAGGCTAATATCATTGTTATTGGCCAGAATATAGATTCTGAGAAGATTAAACTTGCGTCATCAGAGATTAAAGATCAGTATAACTACAAGATAACATACATAACGATGCCTATGGAACAGTATGATCAGATGTCATCTATGGGGTTATATCCTGGTACAAAGAAGACGATATATCAAAAACAATAAATCACATTCAAAAGTTGTTTTGCTGTCCCCTCAGCAAGACTTTGGGGCGGGGTTTTTACCCCGCTTTTTTATTCTCATAATATATCTTGCTATATGATTTCTATGCTTCCATCGGGATTCTCAGATTAAACTTGTTTAATTGGGCGCAGAAAATGGTCTTTTTCTTGCGCGAACCCGGATGTTAAAATATTTAACGCAGATTTTATGTTTGATAGACCAAAATGCCTCCACCGGGATTCGAACCCGGGTCATAGGCTCCGCAAGCCCATATGATATCCAGACTACACTATGGAGGCTTTTCACGCATTATTTATGTTGGATGTTTGGTGGAATGCTCTTTTGGTAAGTATTTGCTGTTTTTTATTAATATAGCCATTTTAAAGTTTAATATTTTTATCTGTTCTTTTTCTAAAATACCTTAAACGAACTATTTAAATAATAATTTCTTCTATCTGGTTAGAAGCTACTTGGTGATAATATGGAAAAAAAATCTGATATTGGTGTTATTGGTCTGGCGGTAATGGGAGAAAATCTTGTTATGAACATTGAGAGTAAAGGTTTTACTGTGTCCGTCTATAATAGGACGGTTGAAAAAGTGCCTAATTTTGTTTTGGGTCGAGCCTCTGGAAAGAATGTTTTTGGCGCAGATTCATTGGATTCATTCGTGAAATCTCTCGAAACGCCGCGTAGGATTATGATTATGGTGAAAGCAGGTAAGCCTGTTGATGCTGTCATTGAACAATTGGTTCCACTTCTTGATAAAGGTGACATAATAATTGATGGGGGAAACTCAAATTTCCAAGACACTGAAAGACGAACAGCAGAATTAGAAGAGAAAGGTTTGCTCTATGTTGGAAGTGGTGTTTCTGGTGGTGAGGAAGGTGCATTATTAGGTCCTTCAATGATGCCTGGTGGCTCAAGCGCTGCTTGGGAACACATAAAGGATATATTCCAGAGAGTTTCTGCTCAGGTTGATGGAGCCCCTTGCACTACATGGATTGGCAATGGTGGTGCAGGCCATTTTGTTAAGATGGTTCATAATGGTATTGAGTATGGCGATATGCAACTCATATGTGAATCATATAGTCTTTTGAAATCCATGAATAAGACAAACGAAGAATTGAACAGTATTTTCAGTGAATGGAATAAGGGTGTACTTGATAGCTATCTCATTGATATAACTAGTCAGATTTTTGCTAAGAAAGAAAATGGGGAATATGTTGTTGATATGATTCTCGATACCGCAGGTCAGAAGGGCACTGGGAAATGGACAGTTGTGGAGTCTTTGAATCACGGAATCCCTCTTACGCTTATCGGAGAAGCTGTTTTTGCCAGGTTTTTGTCGTCTTTGAAGGCCGAGAGAGTAGAGGCAAGCAAAACACTAAAAGGCAAGACTGTGGATGCACCAGATATTAATGAAGATGATATACGGGATGCTTTATACGCTTCTAAAATAATGAGCTATGCTCAAGGGTTTGCATTAATACGTAGTGCCAGCAAAGAGTATGGCTGGAAGATCGATTTTGGAAGTGTCGCGTCGATTTGGCGTGGTGGATGCATCATCCGTTCTGCTTTCCTCAATGATATAACACGAGCATTCAGTAAAAATACTGAGTTAACTAACCTAATGCTTGATGATTTTTTCATGAAACAAATCGAAGAAAGACAGGGTTCTTTGAGAAAAGTTGTCTCTTTTGCTGTTTCCAATGGAATTCCTGTTCCCGCTATGAGTGCGGCAATCAACTATTATGACGGTTATAGGACGGAAAGATTGCCTGCTAACTTGTTGCAAGCGCAAAGGGATTTCTTTGGTGCACACACTTATGAGCGGATTGATAAAAAAAGGGGAGAATTCTTCCACACAGACTGGACTGGAAAAGGTGGTAAAACTAGTTCCAGTACTTATGATGCATAATCTTGTTTTATTTCAAAAGTTAAGATTTTAGGCTGTTGACTATGAGAAGATATAAAGTTGGTTCAAAAGAGGAAGCAGGAAAATTTGTAAGGATGCTTGTAGAGTCTGTTGCCTCAGAGAAATATAATGCTGATGATTCTATTAATATTGCAATCCCTGGTGGAAGAAGTATTCTTCCCATTATTACAGAATTGGGCGATTTAGGGAAAAACACTCTTAACAGATTAGTCTTTTTTTTGGTGGACGAGAGAGTGAATGGAGATAAAAATTCAGATTCTTTGTTTGATAATTTCTTTGGTGATGCTATTAGCTCTGGAAAATTAAGAGGAGACCAATTTGTTTATCCAGAGATATACGATAACATGGATAAAACTATTTCAGAGTATAGTTCTAAGATTCCTGAGAAATTTGATGTTGTTATATTCGGTGTTGGTGAAGATGGGCATGTGGCATCATTATTTCCAGGCAATGAAGAAAATAAGACTGATGATAGAATAATCTTCATTAGTGATTCTCCAAAACCTCCTTCAAAAAGAATAAGTCTCACATATAATGCTTTTAATGCTGATGCACTCTATGTCCTTATTTTTTTTGGAGAGGATAAAAAAGATGCTTTACAAATGGTTGTAGAAGGTGTCGAAGAAGAAGATTGTCCTGCATCCCATTTTATTGATAAAAAGGAAGTACATATTATAACTAATCAGAACTTTGGCTGATTTTGGTGAAATTATGAAAATTGTAATACAGTTTGGAGGGACCGGAGATTTATCTAAAAACAAGCTAATTCCCGCATACTATGAGTTGTTCAAAAACGGGGAAGACTTTCACATTATAGCTCTAGGAAGACGTTATAGTACCAAAGATGAATTCTTGAAAAATATGACTGATATTGCTGACTCGTCTTTTTTAGATAGGTTGCATTATGTGGCTTATGATATGGAAAAAAAGGGAGAAAACAGCAAGATTGTTTCTGCGATTGATGCCATCATTAAACGTTCAGCTACGAAAGTATTTTCTTTAGAGATTATATATTATTTCGCCCTTCAGCCTGAGTTATATGGAACTGCTATTACTACAGTAAAGCAAATTGAAAAAAGTATGGGAAAAACAAAGAAGAAGATTGTGGTTGAGAAACCTTTTGGGTTTGACTTAGATTCTGCCGAGAAGTATAATTCTATCTTAAACAAAGAATTTGACGATAACGAAATATACAGAGTAGACCATTATTTAGGCAAAGAGTTCGTCCAAAACCTTCTTATCATGCGATTTTATAATGATATTATCCAGAGCATCTGGAATAAGAACTATATTGACCACATGCAGATTATACTAAATGAGACATCTGGCGTTGATCAAAGGCTTGGTTTTTATGAGAAGATTGGTGTTGTCAGAGATATGGTTCAAAATCATATTCTCCAGATAATAACGCATCTGACGATGGCTGAACCTTCTGATTTTACTCCCGAAGAAATATCACACGAGAAAGTTAAAGTCTTAAAATCTATAAGAGGTATAAAAGATTTTACTCTTGCAAAATACAAAGGCCTTGGCTCAAAGGATTCAAAAGAGATAAATACGCCCACCTTTGCAGCATTCAAGCTTTATGTTGATAGTTTTGATTTCTCTGGAGTTCCTATATATGTCATGACTGGAAAAAAACAGAGTTGTAGATGCTCAACAATATACATAAAATTCAGGAATTTTAAAACAAAGACTGAAGTCATGGGTAGTGCTCAGGATAACGCCATGATAATAACCATGCAACCAGAGATGAGTATCGACTTGACATTAAATATGAAGAAACCGTCTGAAACATGGAAATCTCAATCAGTGAAGCTCAATTTTAACCATGCAAATACTTTTAAGATTAATACTCCTGAGGCATATCAGCAGATTCTTGAGAAAATATTCAAAGGGGATAAGACGCTTTTCCCTTGCCATTCAGAAATTAAGGAATCCTGGAAGATTGTTGAGCCTTTGTTAACTGAGCAGAGACTTGATATCTATGAGGGTGGCGAGAAACCTGATGGTGCAACAAAACTGATAGAGAAAGATGGGCGCAAATGGTTTATCTGAGCTTCTTTAATGTTTTATATTAAAGTCAATCATGACTGGAAGATGGTCTGAATATTGAAAGTCAAGAACCTTATACTCTTTCACCTCAATCTCTTTCGAGGTCAGTATCAAATCTAGGCTCTTTGATGGCTTATTTGTGGGTTGTGTCATTATCTTCTTTTCGTGCGGATAATAGTCTAGTTTTGTATTTTTAAGGAGATCTTCTATCTCATTCATTCCATTGAAAATATTAAAATCGCCCATGACTATGAGTGGCTCTTCTATCTTCTTAACTATCTCAACCAACTGTTTTAGCTGTTTTGTTCGTGACTTTTTTCCTAGCGAAAGATGTAATAGAAGTAGTTTAAGCCTTTTCGGTGTATTTAATGTTGCTTCAATAACCATCCTTTTTGTTCCATTGTTTAATTGATGATATTTAATTTCTGAAATTTTTTCTTTAGAAACAATGGCATTTGCTTGTTTTTTTATGATGGGTAGTGAGTTAAAAAGTCGTGAGAACCCTTTGTTTGTGTATTTTACTCTTTCAACTGCGCCTTTAAATTCAAGAAAATCTTTAAAAAACGTTACTTTGTTTTGTCTTTTTGCTCTAATTGAGCCAATGTCAATTTCAACAAGCCCGAGAATATCTGGGTTTAGTTTCTTTAGTTCGTTTGCTATTACATAGTCTAGATACTTCGGGGGAACAAACATTTTCCAAAATTGGAGATATCCCCCAATATTCCCTCTTGTACCTGCGAAATATTGGATGTTATAGAGTATCAATCGTGTCATTTTTTATCTTTGTCGTTTTTGTATTATGTATTGTTTCATGTCTTCTATTATTCAATATATAATGTTATTTCTATATTCCTATGTTTTTTTAACAAACTGATTCTTTTATTCTT